>CADBJA010000322.1:1372-3152 GCA_902794945.1 Oscillospiraceae bacterium | reverse complement strand
GCGAATGTGTCGCCCAATCGCTAACCGCTAACTGCTGCCTGCTATCTGCTTAAATTCTAATTTAGCCACCGCAAGGGTGGCGTAAATTAGAATTTACCGCCTTGCGAGTTCCTCGCTCATTTTTTCAAAATACGCTTCATCAATAAAGTATTTTTTCTTATAAATGATATATGCTATGGTAAAACTGACGATGATGCTTAACGATACCAAGCCCAATAAAGCATATGTTTTTAGAGGTGCTATGCCGGCAATAATACCGCTGATTTCACTTAGTTTCTGCTCGCCCGTAATGGCGCCGATATTCGCCTGCTGCTCCAAATCGGCAATCGCATTTGTTTCGTGATTGACACCGATAATAATATAAAACAGCATTACCATTAAAGTATTAATCGCATTACCGAGTTTGGTTAAAAACGCTCTTGTCGAGAAGATAACGCCCTCACTTCTCTTGCCGAATTTATACTCATTATACTCTGTGGTATTGGCAATGCAAATCATAAAACTCATATAAAACGCCGTTTGCCCGAAACCGATAAAGAAGTATAAAATCGCCATAAATAAATATTTAAGTGTGATTTTTGCGTTAAAGAACGGAATGGTAAACGATACCGTTTCATTCGGGAAGAAAATGCCCAACGCCAAAATACCGATACCGCCTATGAGCATGGAAACCCAAGCGGCACGAATGAGTCCGCTTCTTGAAAACTTTTTAGATAATACGGGGTAGAGAAGATTGACCACAATGGTGCTCACGGATGAAAATGTATAAAACAGTGTCAGCAATGTGCCGTTATACCCGAATTGGAAATAGATATACATCGTTAACGCCGCGCCCGGAATAAATTGCGTAAATAAAAATGCAAAGGCAATCCATCGCAACTGGTCATTTTGTTTAAAGGTATTTACAATCGCTTTTAAACTGATTTTTTCGGTCGGTGCCGGGTGCGATTTATCCTCTTTCACCCCGATGAGGGTAATGGATTGAAATATAAAGAACAGCACTACAAACGCCACTGCCATATAGGCATATGCCTTCACCGCAGAGCCGCCGAGTGTTAAATCACCTGTTGTTAAAATCGGCAAAATGATACCGCAAATACCGCCGCCGAGCGTTGCACAAAACACGGTTAAAGAAGTCAGTTTATCCCTATCTGCCGAATTGCGGGCAAGGGAAGGTATCATGCCCCAATAGGCAATATCATTCATCGTAAAGGTGATGGAAAACGCAAAATACATCAACCCGAAAAAGACAACATATGCCCACCCTTGTAAGTTGTTCCAAAATGAAAACAATACCACGAGGCCCGAGGTGAACATACCAATCCCGATCCACGGCTTAAATTTGCCGAAGCGGGATTTGGTGCCGTCTATAATATTGCCCATCACCGGGTCATTAAACGCATCAAATATTTTTGCCGCCGCCATTAAAAATGTTAACACGGCAAACTGCGTGGCATCTAACTTTTTGGTAAAATACACATAGTTTAAGATGTTATTCATAAACAGCCCGGCACAGGCGGCATCACGCCCCACGGTGCCGATGGCAAAGGTGATTAAATTACGTTTTGAAAGCCTGTTCCCGCTATTTTTACTCTCGCCCATCTCACATTCCCCTATTTTAATATATTTTTATTATACTATTTATACTTTTAATTTACAACAACAAAAAAACCGAATGGGCAAAGGTGAGTCCCCGTAACGAAGGTTAGCCCTCAAATCGCATCTTTTTCGCCATAATTGCATTAAAATAGTCGCTTAGGCGTCAGCCTTAAGCGACTAT
>CADBJA010000322.1:0-1306 GCA_902794945.1 Oscillospiraceae bacterium | reverse complement strand
TTTTTCTTGCATACTTGCCGTATTCAAGGGAAATTTTATCACTTAGGCGGATGAAAATACAACGCAAAAACCAAACTTCGTTACGGGGACTCACCTAATCATCCGGTTTTTCATTTTATTTCTCTTTAACCCATCAGGGTGTTGGTCAGCACACTGTCTAATGCCTTATCGGTGGCTACCAATTTTAAATTATCTTCACTTGCGACTGAAAAGGTTTGCTCTTCGTCAAAAGCGGCTGCAATCGCTTCTTCCCAAGTGGCATATTCCGGTGCTTTCGCGGCTTCTGCCTCTTTCGCCTGTTTTTCGAGCGTTTCGCCGTAAGAAGCATACGTGAAGTAACTGACTTGTGCATCACCCAAAGCAATAGTTCTGTTAACCGCCGCTACATATCCGCCACCGGAGTAATAACCCCAGTTTTGCTCAATGAGGGTGACGGTATCCCCGTTTACGGCTTTGACAAGCGCCCAGTGTGTTCTGTCCTGAAAGCGCACAATGTCGCCCACGCGGGGCGAAGATGTTTGTGTAAACGCTACCCCGTTTGAAGCAGTCGGTACCGAGCCGGAAGAAGATAAATTCCACACATCAATCCCGTATACCGCTTTATAAAACTTCATCACGAGTGCCGCACACGAATACTCGCTGTTACCGTAGCCGCCGCCAAGGGAATACTTTGCCTCCACCGTAACGGAACCGAAGCAAATGGTATCGACCGTTTGACCGGTAAAAGACACGCCCACCGTGCTACCGCCGCCGGCAGATGCTGTAGCGAGAATGCTGATGAGAACGCTCATCACCAATGTAATACAAAGAGAAGAAATGAATTTTGTAATTCTACTCATATAACCTCCGTTTCTTTTGCCGAAAGATCTCGGCAAAACGGCGGCATTTTAACACGGTGAGCCCTCTTTGTCAAACCGAAAACCCGCAAAATCGGGGCAAAAACGCCCTTTTTTATGGTTTTTTATCAACTTTTGGATTTTTTGTAAAGTTTTTACCTTTACAAAAGCCGTTTTTACCCTTTTGTAACCTTTATCGGTATCCATTTTGCGCAGGATTGAACACCGCATGATTTTATATTTTAATCACACACAATGAATGAAAGTGTGTTGTAAAAGAATGATGTCGGTGACAAGCACCTAATGATGTATCGGCTAAAGCCGAAATGATGTAGCGGCAATTCTTGCCGCAGTGATGCGATGTTTGCAGATACAATGTGCGTAGCACACATCATTAGCGTAAGCGACATCATTACCGCAGGTAACATCATTTGCCGTAGGCAAACATCATTGCGTGAAAGAAACTTTCA
>CADBJA010000321.1 GCA_902794945.1 Oscillospiraceae bacterium | reverse complement strand
GATTTGATTTTTTCATAATGCAGCTCCTTGTAATTAAGATTGAGTTTACCTCTAATTACAAGGGCTGCTTTTGTTTGTTGGACGATATGGCAAACAAAAGCAGCCGCACATTTTTACTCATTTGTCAAGTGTGGTTTTTGAAAATTTTTCGTTTTTTTTAATTTTTTGTAAAAAAGAAAAAAGCCCCATACATTTGTATGGAACTATTTTTCTTAACTTAATGACATTGTCTCTGTGCCCTCCCTGTTTCTTTCATTTGTTGTGTGTGAATAAAAGAAATTCATGCGTTGTTCCTTGATTGATTGTTGTTTCGAGCACAGTCGAGAAATCTTTAACGGTGCATATTATCCGCCGGAAAATCGACACTTCCGCAAATGAAACCGGCGGCAAGGCGCCTAATGAAGTCGCTTCGCTCTAATACTCTTTGTATCATAGTGAAAAACCAGTGCTTTTGCGATTTTACAGCGGTTGATGATCGAAACTTTACTGCATATTATCCTACAGAATTATTCTTTGGGGTAGGGATAAAAGAAATACGACGAATTTTTAGATGAATAACACAGTTTTTTGAACAAAACTTTACTTTATGCAGAAAAAATGCTTTTATCTTTATCTTTTTCTTTTAGAATTCGTATCAAGGGGTGAGTCTGCGTGAAAAACGCAGGATTTTTAGATGACAGGCAGGGATTTGTGAGCGAAGCTTTACTTTGTGTAAGGCGAGCGAACAAAGCCCTGCCTGTCGCTAAAAAGACAAGTTTTTCACCATATGAACCCCTTGATACGAATTCCCTCGAACAAATGTTTGCTTTTTTGAAAAAGATGTGTTATAATACATTTGTGAGAGATATATAGGAGTTTGTTATGGCAATTAGTAAAACACAAAAAAAGATATATGACTTTTTGCGCCAAAAGGCAATTGAGGGCGTGCCGCCGAGCGTGCGTGAAATTTGCGCTGCCGTGGGGTTGAGTTCCACATCCTCCGTGCAAGCGGGGTTGGATGCGCTCGAAAGAGAGGGCTACATCACCCGTGACCCGATGCATAAGCGCAGCATTCGCATTAACGGCATTGCCGAAAATGTGAACCATGTGCCGCTGCTCGGCACGGTCACTGCCGGTCAACCGGTGCTCGCGTTTGAAGACATTATGGAGTACATTCCCTACAACGGACCCGCCTCCACTTCTGCCGATTTGTTTGCGCTCAAAGTTAAGGGCGAAAGCATGATTAACGCCGGCATTTTTGACGGTGATATTGCCGTGGTTGAGCGCACGCCGTACGCTAATAACGGTGATATTGTGGTGGCGCTTGTAGGCGATGAAGCCACGGTCAAAACTTTCTATAAAGAAAACGGTCATTTCCGCTTACAGCCGGAAAATGATACCTACGAGCCGATTATCGTGAACGAAGTTGCCATTTTGGGCAAAGTAAAATCCATTATCAGGTATTACTAAATGATTTATAAAAGTATTTTTTCTTCGCCGCTGGGGTACATAGAGATATGTGCCGATGGCGGCGATGCGCTTACGCGTATATATTTTACCTCTACCCCTTCTGCCGAATATACGGAAAATGCGGTAACGCAGAGCGCTGCCGCACAACTCGGTGAGTATTTTAAAGGGGAGAGAAAACACTTTGATGTACCGCTCGCGCCCGCGGGCAGCGCTTTTGAAAAAGAGGTTTGGGATGCTATCTGCCAAATTCCCTACGGCGAACAGCGCACTTATAAAGAACTCGCCGCCGCGATTGGAGACGATAAGGCGGCGCACAAAGCAGGTCAGGCGACCGATGCCTGCCCGATTGCCGTGCTCATCCCCACCCACCGTGTAAAGGGCAAAGCAAGTTTTCTTGCCACCCTTTCTTCCGAAAACGCGGTGAAAGAGGCGTTGCTTGGCATGGAAGAGAAGTACAAATAGGAATTTGTCGAGGTCTTGCGACCTCGAAGAGAAGAGAGAAAAGAGAAGAGAGAAGAGTGGTGGGCGGGACACCCGCACCCGTTTGATAGATGAAAAGATAATATCTATTATGC
>CADBJA010000320.1 GCA_902794945.1 Oscillospiraceae bacterium | reverse complement strand
GAAGCGGAACGGGTGCGGGTGTCCCGCCCTTCACTATTCTCTATTCACTCTTCTCTATTCTCTAATGCGGAGTTTACTCCGCTAAATTAGAATTTAGTTCACTAGATTCTAATTTAGCCACCCGCAAGGGGTGGCATAAATTAGAATCTATCCATATAATCCGCTAATTTTTTAATTCTTGACGGGTGTTTGAGTTTGCGCAAAGCCTTGGCTTCAATTTGGCGAATACGCTCTCTGGTAACGCCGAATTTGATGCCGACTTCTTCGAGTGTTTTAGGTTGTCCATCATCTAAACCGAAACGCATACGCAACACATTTGCCTCTCTATCGGTCAAGGTTTTGAGCACGGCGGCAAGGTCACGCTTTAACGCATCCATCGTAGCGGCATCAATCGGTGAAAGCGAAGTATCATCGGGAATGAAGTCGCCCAAGTGACTGTCTTCCTCTTCACCAATCGGTGTTTCAAGAGAAACCGGCTCTTGTGCCACACGCAAAATCTCACGCACTTTGTCTGCCGGCATATTTAAACGCTCGGCAATTTCTTCGGGTGTCGGGTCTCTGCCGTTCTCGTGGAGCAGTTGGCTGTTAGCCTTCTTTACTTTATTAATAGTTTCTACCATATGCACGGGGATACGGATGGTCCTCGCCTGGTCGGCGATGGCGCGGGTGATGGCTTGGCGAATCCACCAAGTGGCATAGGTAGAGAACTTAAAGCCCTTGGTGTAATCAAACTTATCTGCCGCCTTAATGAGACCGAGGTTGCCCTCTTGAATTAAATCGAGAAACTGCATACCCCTGCCCACATAGCGTTTGGCAATGCTCACCACAAGGCGCAAGTTTGCCTCGGCAAGGCGTTGCTTTGCCGCTTGGTCGTTTTCGGCTATGCGCATGGCAAGGTCAATCTCTTCTTCCGGGGTTAAAAGCGGCACCTTACCGATTTCTTTTAAATACACTTTCACCGGGTCATCGTTATTATCGTTCACTGCAGCAGCGGCAGTGTCACCGTCATCTTTGCCGGAAGTTTCTACAATATCAATGTTGTCGCTCAACAAATCATCGACCACTTCAATTTTCGAGCTTTCAATCACCGTGTAAAAGTTCTCGAGCGTATCGACATCAATATCCATATCCACAATAAGGGTATCCACCTCTTGGGATGTGAGTTTACCGGTGCTTCTTCCCTTTTCAATCAAGGCTTTGAAGTTTGCAGGCAGTTTTTCAAACGCTTCATCCTTCACCGCTTCTTCCTGTGCCTTTTTCGGCTGCTTTTTGGCGGCTTTTTTCTTCGGTTTTTCGGGTGTTGCTTTCTCCTCAATCGGTTCAACAACTTCTTCCGTTACTTTCTTTTCTTCCATCACAGAAAATCCCCTTTCTTTAAATTCCTTATTTATACTTTTCTTGTTAATTATTGATTTGTTTATTAGCCTATTGGCTTATTAGCTTATTAGCGAGTGGTGGCAAAACAAAGTTTCGCACTATAAAAAAGCTTGAAGTGTGGAGAGTGGAGAGTGGAGTTGTGGTGGCGAAACAAGGTTTCGCATTTTAAAAGATTCTTCGCTTACGCTCAGAATGACAGGCAAGGCGAAGCCTTGCAAAGAAGAAAGAAGAAAGAAGAAAGAAAAAAGAAGAATGGTGGTGGCGAAACGATGTTTCGCATTTTATTATTTTACATTTTCATTTCTACATTCTACATTGATACTGTCATCTCGACCGAAGCGGAGAGATCTTTTTAATTTTGAATTTGGAATGTTGAATTGTAGTGGCGAAGCAGTGCTTCGCATTTTAAAGATTCCTCGACTGCGCTCGGAATGACAGGCAAGGCGAAGCCTTACAATAATTAGAAATTAGAAATGAGGAATGAGGAATTAAGGTGACAAAACACAGTTTCGCATTTTAATTTTACATTCTACTTTCTACTTTCTACATTAATTTAGAATTTAGTTTAGAATTTAGCATTTTGAATTTAGAATTTAGAATTTAGAATTTAGAATTCTCTCTTCTCTGCGAATGCAGTGAGCCTACCTATGCGTTATGAGTTATGAATTATGAATTGTTAAAGAGTTCTCTAAACTCATCGTCGCTAAGTTCATCCGGGTTCGGTTTGAGCGTTTTTTGTTTTTCGGCTTTGAGGGTTCCTATGCTCTCTAAACATTCTTGTTTCGGGTGCGAAAGTCCCCTGCCGAATGCTTCAAGCCCGGTGAGCACACTCAACTCTTCGGCAGTGAGCACCTGTGCCATTGCCGACATATGAATGCTGTTGCCTGCGGCAATCCTGTCTTTTAAAACCGTAAAAATATGGCGGTTAAAGGCGGTGACAAAATCCTCTTCCGTTAAGCGTTCTTCTACAGTGCGCAAAAAGTCCGGATGATTGATGAGCACCGCAATCACACGCTCTTCGGCAAGCGCCGCCGCTTTGTAACGCGCTTTTTCGGGATTGATTTTGTCTTTCTCATCCCGCATTTGCATCGCGGAGCGGTTAATTTCCCGCTTTGCCCTGCGCTCTCGCCTACCGGCAAGTCGTTTACACTCGCTTAAAATTGCCGTTTTACTCACCTTGGTTTGCTCCGCAATTTCGGATGCGTAAATATCACGCTTAACGGGGTCTAAGGCTGAGAGGATGCGCGCCGCTTCGCCCACATAGTCCGCCCGACCGGCGTTGGAGGTTAAATCATATTTTTCTCTTGCGAGCAAAAGTTTATATTCGGTATCCGTTTCCGCCCCTTCAATGAGGGCTTTGAAACGGTCAGCGCCGAATTTTTGAATAAATTCATCCGGGTCTTTGGCACCGGTGAAATTGATTACCTTCACTTTCACGCCTACGGTGCCGAACAGTCCGATAGACTTGTCCACCGCTTTTCTGCCGGCTTCATCGGCATCTTGCGATAAAATGACGGTATCGGTATATTTGGAAATAGTGCGCACCTGCTCGGGTGTGAGTGAAGTACCGCAAGAGGCAACCGCGTTTTCAAACCCCGCCTGATGCAGGGCAATTACATCCATATATCCCTCGCACAAAATAATGCCTTTATCGGCGTGATTTTTGGCAAAGTTCATCGCAAAAATCTGGTTGGTCTTTTTATAGGCAAGCGTATCGGAGGTGTTTAAATACTTGGGTTTAGAATCATCCAACACCCTGCCGCCGAACCCCACCACCCTGCCGCGGATGTCAATAATGGGGATGATAACACGGTTTCTGAAATTATCGTAATACGTTCCCTTTGAGGATTTGCGCAACAGGTTTGCGGCATACAGTTCCTCATTGGAATAGCGCTTTTCATTTAAATGCTTTTTGAGGGCATCCCAACTGTCGGGCGCGTAGCCCAAGCCGAAATGCTTAATGGTATCAAAGGTATAACCTCTGTCAAAATAATATTGCAATGCGTGCGCATTTTTTTTGTCAATAAGTTGTGAAAAGAAGAAGTGCGCCGCTTCTTTGTTCATATCATAAATACGGTTGCGCCGCTTGAGCATAGAGTCATCATAACCCGAATCGGGCATCGCCATACCGCTGCGGTCGGCAAGCAGTTTGACCGCTTCCGTATAATCTAAGTTTTCCGCCTTGCGGATAAACGAAACCACATCGCCGCCCACACCGCAGCCGAAACAGTAAAACGATTGGGTATCGGGATACACGGTGAAAGAAGGTGTTTTTTCGCCGTGAAACGGGCACAGCCCTTTATAGAGCCTGCCGGCACGCTTTAAATTCACATAAGCGCCGATGACTTCACTGATTTCGTTTTTGGAACGCAATTCTTCTAAAAAAGTATCGTTAAACGGCATGGTGACCTCCTTTCGTCGGTAAATTCTAATTTACGCCACCTTTACGGTGGCTAAATTAGAATTTAAGCAGATAGCAGGCAGCAGTTAGCGGTTAGCGATTGGGCGACACATTCGCA
>CADBJA010000319.1 GCA_902794945.1 Oscillospiraceae bacterium | reverse complement strand
ATAATTGTGGGAGGGACACCCTCACCCGTTTGATAGATGAAAAGAGAATATCTATCCTGCGCATATTTAAGCCAAATTTGGATGAAATCCAAACTAATATAATCAAGTGCGAATGTGTCGCCCTTAATTATTCATTATTCATCATTCATTCTTCATTATTTAGCGTCTGCCGACTGCTAAAAAATGCGAGCCGAAAGGCTCGCAACACTCTATTTCAAAAATCCGTTTACAATCTGTTCTTCCGCTTCTTTTTCGCTTAAACCGAGAGTCATCAATTTAATGAGTTGCTCGCCGGCAATTTTGCCGATTGCCGCCTCGTGAATGAGTGAAGCATCTACATGGTTTGCCGTCAATTTCGGGTCGGCGGTTACACTGGCGCTATCCATTATAATGGCATCACACTCGGTGTGACCGTTGCACTTATTGTTGCCGTTAATAAGCGAGGTAAAGTGCTGGTGTGAGCGGTCTTTTGCCACGGAGCGCGATACCACATGTGCACCGCAATCCACACCGTTCAAATCGACCGAAAAATCGGTTTCGGCGCTTTGAACCCCGTGGGTCATAATTTTTTCGTGAATAATCAGTGTGGCTTTATCGCCCAACACGGCGCGGGTGACACGCTTGGTAGAGTCTACCCCCTTAATTTGTGCGGTTTCCATTTCAAGGTAACCGCCCTCGGCAATCTCCACTTCGGTGGTCGGGTTGAGTACCCTTTCGCCGGTGCCCTCGCCCTCACCGTAATGCTTTTCAACATATTTTACTTTAGCATTTTTGGCAAGGTGAAACGCGTGAATCCCGTCGTGTTCGCTTTTTTCGCTGCCGTCATTATGAATGCCGCAACCGGCAACGATTAACACATCGGCATCTTCACCCACATAAAAATCGTTATAGACCAAATCTTTTAATCCGGTTTTAGAGACGATGACAGGAATATCTACCCTCTCATTTTTGGTGCCGGGTTTGATGTAAATATCAATCCCCGGTTTATCTTTTTTTGTTTCAATCGTAATATTTTCTGTATTATTTCTGCTCTCAAGCCCGCCGTTTAAACGGATGTTAAACGCACCATCCGGCACTTTTTCAAGGTCGGCTATGGTTTTGAGCAGGTTCATTTGCATATTATCAAGTGCCATTTTTGAACTTCCTTTCTTAACTAATCCATTTCAACCTTGTTTTTGAGCACCGCACAGGTACCGGTGGCATTTTGCGTGCCGAGCAAATCGGGCAAAAGTTCCTTACCTTTACCGTCATCCGCAATTTTACCGTCGGCAATCACGATAATGCGGTCGGCAATATTTAAAATGCGCTCTTGGTGCGAAATGATGATAATGGAACCGTTGGTTTGCTCATACATCTTTTTAAAAACGGAAATTAAGTTTTTAAACGACCATAAATCAATACCGGCTTCCGGCTCATCAAACACGGTCAGTTCCGTACTGCGCGCCATCGCCATAGCAATTTCAATGCGCTTGAGTTCACCGCCGGAGAGGCTGTCGTTCACTTCTCTATCCACATAATCGCGGGCGCACAAGCCCACTTCGGATAAGTAGTTACACACTTGTGCGGTGTTGAGTTGCTTGCCGCTGGCAAGGGTGATTAAATCCGACACCGTGATGCCCTTAAAGCGCACCGGCTGTTGGAACGCGAAAGTAATGCCCTTTTGCGCCCTCTCGGTAATACTCAAGTCGGTAATATCTTCACCATTAAAATAGATTTTGCCGGCGGTGGGTTTGTAAATACCCATAATCAGTTTGGCAAGCGTGCTTTTGCCGCCGCCGTTGGGACCGGTCAACGCCACAAAGCGCTCATCAATTTGCAAACTGACATTTTCTATAATTTCTTTTTCACCGTTTTCGGCATCCACCGTAAACGATACATTTTTTAGTTCTAACATTTTTGCTCCTTTTGGAAATTCTAATTTATCTCACTATCGTTCGATAATTTTGAATGTTGAATTTTGAATTTTGAATTGAGGGAGGGCGCTGCCCTCACCCAAATAATAAATGGA
>CADBJA010000318.1 GCA_902794945.1 Oscillospiraceae bacterium | reverse complement strand
GCGACACATTCGCACTTGGTTTTAAAGATTCCTCGACTACGCTCGGAATGACAGGCAAGGCGAAGCCTTGCAAAGAAGAAAGAAGAAAGAAGAATGGTGGTGGCGAAACGATGTTTCGTATTTTATAATTTTACATTTTAATTTCTACATTCTACATTGATACTGTCATCTCGACCGAAGCGGAGAGATCTTATTAATACGGAATGCGGAATGCAGAATGATTGGTGGCGTTGCGTTGCAACGCATTGTAATTCTACATTTCACTTTCAGCATTTTACATTTCGGACGAGCAATGCTCGTCCCTACGAATAGAGCGAAGCGGAACGGGAGCGGGTGCCCCGCCAACAATTCTTCATTCTGCGGTCAATGACCGCAGCCGTGCATTAATAACATTATTTGTCAGTCATCGCGGCAATACCGGGCAACTCTTTACCTTCTAAGAATTCGAGGGAAGCGCCGCCGCCGGTAGAAATGTGGCTCATTTTATCGCCAAAGCCGAGGGTGTTCACGGCTGCTGCACTGTCACCGCCGCCGATGATGGTGGTAGCGTCGGTTTCAGCCAAAGCTTTTGCCACGGCAATGGTGCCTTCGGCAAAAATCGGGTTTTCAAATACGCCCATCGGTCCGTTCCAAACAACGGTCTTTGCATTCTTCACTTCTTCGGCAAAGAGTTCGCGGCTCTTGGGACCGATGTCAAGACCCATCATATCTGCAGGGATAGCATCAATATCTACCGCGCGGGCTTCAACAGTGGCGTCAATCGGGTTCGGGAAATCTTTGGTAATCATCGCATCTACGGGAAGAAGGATTTTAACGCCTTTTTCTTTTGCCTTTTTGAGCATATCTTTACAATAATCCAACTTGGTATCATCCACAAGGCTGGTGCCGACTTCTTTGCCCTGCGCCTTTGCGAAGGTGTAAGACATACCGCCGCCGATGATTAAGGTATCTGCCTTTTCGAGCAGGTTGGCAATCACATTGAGTTTGTCGGCAACTTTTGCACCGCCGAGAATGGTCACAAACGGACGCACCGGATTGTTGACGGCATCACCGAGGAATTTCACTTCTTTTGCCATCAAATAACCGTTGGCGCTCTCTTCTACAAAAGAAGCCACGCCTACCGTAGAGCAGTGTGCTCTGTGTGCGGCACCGAATGCATCGTTAACAAACATATCGCAAAGAGAAGCGAGTTCTTTTGAGAAGTTCTCTTCGTTTTTGGTTTCTTCTTTTCTGTATCTTGTGTTTTGAAGCAATACAACATCGCCGTCCTTCATTGCGGCAACTGCCTTTTTGGCATTTTCGCCAACTACATTGGCATCATCTGCAAACACAACATCTTTGCCGAGTTTTTCGGAAAGTCTTTTTGCTACGGGCGCCAAAGAAAGTTCGGGCTTTGCTTCACCCTTCGGTTTGCCGAGGTGGGAGCAAAGAATCACTTTTGCACCGGCATTAATCAGGTACTGAATGGTGGGCAGTGCAGCCACGATTCTGTTTTCATCCGTAATCACACCGTCTTTTAACGGCACATTGAAGTCACAGCGCACCAACACTTTTTTGCCGGCACAGTCTAAGTCTTCAACATTCTTTTTGTTTAAATAACTCATTGTAATCACCTTTCTTGAGTAAAATACTCATTTTATTTTGAAAATTTTAAACAAAGTTTTTGTATGCCTTCACATACACTATATATTGTATATGAAAACACATATTAAATCAAGATTATTATATATACAAAATTAAAATAATTTTATTTCAATTTTTAGAGTTTGTGACTAAAATTCTAATTTACGCCACCCTTGTGGTGGCTAAATTAGAATTTAAACGCTCGTTACACTCGCTGAAAGAAGAAAGAAGAAAGAAAAAAGAAAAATGGAGGGCGACACATTCGCACTTGATTTTATTAGTTTAGTTTTCATCCAAATTTGGCTTAAATATGCGCAGAATAGATATTCTCTTTTCATCTATCAAACGGGTGAGGGTGTCCCTCCCACAATTATTCATTATTCAAT
>CADBJA010000317.1 GCA_902794945.1 Oscillospiraceae bacterium | reverse complement strand
CCCGTTTGATAGATGGAAAGAGAATATCTATTCTGCGCATATTTAAGCCAAATTTGGATGAAATCCAAACTAATAAAATCAAGTGCGAATGTGTCGCCCTTAATTATTCATCATTCATTATTCATTCTTCATTATTTAGCGCACTTAGTGCGCTAAATTAGAATTTAGCCCCTAAATTCTAATTTATTATAGCCATCCTTCCCCGCAAATAACTAAAAAAATTGCCGAGAAGAAACCTTCTCGGCAATTTTTAGAAGCAGCTGTTTTGCATAAAGCGGAAGTAGAACTGAATATCGCTTTCCACATCGCTTACTTTAAAGTATTCATTCACATTGTGCATACCGGCGCGGTATTTGGCATCGGTAATATGCGGGCTGAATTTGAAAGTACAGTGCGTTAATTCATCATAAAATTTAGAGTCCGTTCCCGCCACAAAGGGGAAGGGTGCCGTCACCCCGCCGGGGAACACTTCGGCAACGGTTTTTTGCATCATCCGCCAGCCGAACGAATCCAAATCACTCATACTTGTCGGCTCGTGCTGACCGAGTTGCGCGAGTTCAATTTCATACTTACTACCCAACACTTTTTGCATATGGGTTTTGACATCTTCTACCTTTTCGCCCAAGTTTACACGGCAGTTGACCACGGCATAACTTTCATCCGGCATCACATTCGCGGCATCACTTGCGTGAAGTACCGTAAACGCCATCGTAGTGCGCAACATCGAAGCCACCGCCGGGCTGATTCTTAAAAGAATAGGCTTTACGAGCGGCTTTAAAATATCGGCGTTCGCCATTAAGAGCCTGAATTTGAAACTTGCTTTCGGGCATACGGATTTAATGAGCATATTGACCGCCGGTGTAAAGCGCGCTTTCATTTGGTGCTTATTGAGTTTGACCACCGCTTTTGCAAGGCTGACCGCCGTGGTCTCTTTGGGCGGCATTGCCGCGTGTCCGGCGTTGCCTTTGGCGATGATTTTGGCATTTACCCAACCTTTTTCACACACACCCACAAGGGCGAGAGGTCCGTCAATCCCCACCAACGAAGCGTTGACAGGGTTCATTCCCTCATCAAAAATAAACTCAAACTCCACGCCCTCTTCTTTGAGCACTTTGCACATTGCCTGTGCGCCTTTGCCGGCAATCTCTTCATCGTGCCCGAAACAAAAATACATCGTGCGATTCGGCATTTTGCCCTCTCTCAAGTGCATTTCGGTCGCCTCAAAAATCGAGACGAGTTGGCTTTTCATATCAAACGAGCCTCTGCCCCAAATGCAACCGTCCGCCACTTCGGCGCTGAACGGCGGATAGGTCCAGCCCTCTTCTTGCGGCGGCACCACATCCTGGTGTCCCATAAACATAGCGGGCTTTAAAGTCGGGTCGCTGCCCTCGATTTTATACATCAGGGCATATTTTTCTATCACGCGCTTCTCGGCTTTTTCATGAAAAAGCGGAAACGTTTTTTCCAAATACGCCTGTAAATCGTAAAACGGCTTGTCGGGAATGGTATCATCCCGCATTGAAATGGTGGGGATTTGAATGGCGCCCTGCACCTTTTTGACCGCCGCCTCCAAATCAATCTCCGGTTTTTCATAGTGTTCGGGTTGTTCCGCCGTGTCTTTGACAAGCAATGCTCTGATAACAAGCAACAGGCAAAAAGCCGCCAATATACCTAAAATAATCCATAAAACAATCATAAGCCCCTCCCGAAAACAATGCATAATTCATAATGCATAGTGCATAGTGAGCACGCTGCGCGTGCTGTTTAAATGTAAAGTTATAAATATTATATTCTTCCTTTTTCTTTATTGCAAGGCTCTTTTCTTAAAACCGTAAAAAATATTCTGCGGGCGAAGTTTTTGACTGTAACTCTAATTTAGCGCACTAATCGCGCTAAATAATGAGTAATGAGGAATGAGAAATTAGGAATTATTGGCGGGACACCCGCACCCGTTTGGTAGATAGTAGGATTATATCTATTCTGCGCATATTTAAGCCAAATTCGGATGAAATCCAAACGAATAAAATCAAGT
>CADBJA010000316.1 GCA_902794945.1 Oscillospiraceae bacterium | reverse complement strand
CTCGTCGACCCAATTTGCCAAACAAATTCGGTACCCGACTCACCGCTCTTCGCTAAAAACAATTCACCGGATTGTTTTATTAACGCTCAGACCCTCTCGGGTTCGCTCCCACTCCTAATAAAAAAGAACGGCATCTAAAACAGATACTGTTCTTTTTGGTGGACCTGAAGGGGATCGAACCCTCGACCTCTGCGTTGCGAACGCAGCGCTCATCCCAGCTGAGCTACAGGCCCTTATAGACTATTTAATTGTTTGTGATGCGCAAGTGCACCACTTGGGCTCCCAACTGAGCTATGAACCCATATAAAATTTTCTTTACCGACAATGCGGCAAAAAGCATTATACCATTGTACTCAAAAAAATGCAACCCGCTTTATCAATAAAAATACAAAAATAAAACCCTATTTTTACAAAAAGTATTGGCACATCTGTTAAATAATGATATAATAAGAAAAAAAGGAAGGAGCACTATCATGGAATACACGACCACACAAGTTGTACTCAAAGAGAAATTTCTCGGTCACAATGCCAAAAACCTTTCCGAACTTGACAACACATTAAACCGTTATGCACGCGAAGGTTGGAGACTTGATTTTATGACCACCACCGTAGCCGGAAACACCGGTCTCGGCGGCGGCGACCGTACCGTTTTCACTTTGGTATTTGTTCGCTAAACAAAACATGTAATTATTAAGCAGGGCACTCGGCGAGTGCCCTGCTGTTTTTGCTATTATTTAAATGATTCCCTCGTGAGCATCCTGTTCTTCTTCCCTTAATGAGGAAAGAGCATCGAGCCATGCATTTTGAGCGGCTTCAAAACTGGAATTGTGCTCTACCACTGCCGTTCTATACTGATTTATCTCTTTTTCGAGGGTTAACAAGCAAATATACTCATATGCCCTGCCTTGATTATTACTTGAATTACTCATTATGCCGCTTCCCTTTTCATCAACACTTCTCTGATGGAACACGCAATCACATACGCCAAATTAACAGGCACAGCGTTTCCAATCATTCTATATCCGTAATCAACATTTGTATAAATGAATTTAAAATCATCCGGGAACCCTTGTATTCTTGCACACTCTCTCACTGTTAAGCGACGGTATAAATGCTCATAGCCCGGCACAAAAATACGTTTGTTTTTCTCAATAAACTTCATTTTCGGTGCTTGAGGATGTAATTGGCATTGCCTTCCGCTTGCTTGAACGGTAAATGCCTGCTCATTCCAGCCTCTCACACGGTTTCTGCTCATAAAAATTGTGGAATAGGCACCGACATAGTATTCATGATTCGGAATAGCCAAATCCGGATTTGCCTTGTTATGCGGTAATGCAGGAACAGCCGAATCAGCCAAATCACCGATTGCCTCACGCATTGTGGTTTTTTGCTTATAATACGGTGTGGTCGGTTTCGGGAAAGAAAAATGAATATTCAAATCTTTTCTAAAGCCGATATAAAAGACTCTTTTTCTGTCCTGCGGTACACCATAATCAGCCGCATTAACAAGTGTGCTTGTGACATCATATCCGCAGTCCTCAAACTGGGAAATAATATTCTTTACGGCATCCGAATGACGATTTGCCAACATACCGGAAACATTTTCAGCCAAAAAGAACTTTGGCTGTTTTTCTTTTAATATCCTTATGTAATCAAAAAAGAGTTTTCCTCTTTCATCATTGATTCCGCGCAACGACCCGGCCTCACTCCAGCTTTGGCAAGGAGGAACGCCGATAATACCGTCAATTTCATCAGGGAAATCGGCTTCACTGATGTTTCGAATATCTCCTTTTATTAGCGGTGCGGAATGGTTTGCCTCATAGGTATCCCAAATGCCTTTATCAAACTCATTCGCCATAGCAATTGTAAACCCTGCCTTTTCAAAACCGAGGTCTAAACCGCCTGCACCTGAAAACAAACTAATAAGATTCATTTTTTCCTCGCAATTAATAAGGGGCTGTGAAAAAATACAGCCCCTAAAAACTAAATAAAGGTAATTTAAAAAAGAGGTCTGAAAATAGCCAAAAGGCTATGGAAAGACCTCTTTTTA
>CADBJA010000315.1 GCA_902794945.1 Oscillospiraceae bacterium | reverse complement strand
AACGGCTACTTTTTCGCCTTTTTGCACGGGTAAAATACTTCCCTCATTTTTTAGCAAAACAAAACTATTTGCCGCCATCTCGCGGGCGAGGGCGTGATGTGCTTCTTTAGCAAATGTGCCTTGCTTATTAAGATTTTTCTCTTTTGCCTTTAAGATAAAGTCAATTACCCTGTCGGCATTAGCGTCTACCACGCGTTCATCAAGCGCGCCGGAGCGCACGGCTTCTACGATTTTTTTATCATTATATCCGCCGGAAGAGGGCATTTCCAAATTACCGCCGGCTTTTAAACCGGCAACACGGTCATTCTCGGCACCCCAATCGGTCATCACAACGCCTTTATAACCCCAATCACGGCGCAATACATCCGTTAAAAGATATTTATTTTCGGAACAGTATACACCGTTTAACTTGTTGTAGGCATTCATCACTGCCCACGGTTTTGCCTCATTGAGCGCAATTTCAAAGGGCTTCAAGTAAATTTCCCTTAATGTTCTTTCATCCACCACGCTGTTTATCGTTTGACGCCTGGTTTCTTGGTTATTGGTGGCAAAATGCTTTACACAGGCACCCACACCGGTAGATTGAATGCCGTTAATGAGGGCAGCACCCAACTTGCCCGCCAAAAACGGGTCTTCCGAAAAATACTCAAAGTTTCTGCCACAGAGAGGGTTACGCTTTATATTAATACCGGGACCTAATAAAACACTGACACCCAGCGCAAGTGCTTCTTCCCCAAGCGCCTGCCCCATACGGTACAACATCGCTTTGTCCCAAGAAGCGGCACCGGTACAAGCCGGTAAAAAACAGGTTGCGGGGATACTGCCTTCAATCCCGCCATTTTCGCCGGAAGGCAGTTTACGCACCCCGTGGGGACCGTCCGTCATCATCATTTCGGGAATGCCGGCATCGGGAATGGCTTTGGTATGCCAAAAATCTTTTCCGGAACACAAAGATGCTTTTTGTTCTAAAGTAAGACTTTGTAGTATATTATCGTGCTGCATAATTTACTCCTATGATTGTTCTTCCTCACCGTTTGAGAGTTCTAAAGCAGTGTTGGCTTCCAACTCATCTAAATCTTCAAACTTTTTGAGTTTCTTTTGAATAAGGGTATTTCTCTTTCTCGCTTCATTCACTTTTTTGCCGGCATCTTCAATACGTTTGAGCGCATTGTCAAGCAAATCGGAAAACTTGCCGTATTGCATTTTTGCCGCCGCAAGCGAATGCGCAATCTCATCTGCCTTTTTGTTGATAGCAATGGTTTTAAAGCCCATCGCCATAGAATTGAGCAGTGCGGTAATGGTGCTCGGTCCCGCCACCATAATTTTATATTTGGTTTGTAATTTTTCTACCAAACCGTTGGAATTATTTTTAAATGGCCATTGCAGCTTTTCATTATATGGCTTACTCCGGCTGTAATATATGTTATGATCAGAAAGAAGCTGTTCACCGAAGAACAAAAACGCTTAACTAATACTATCAAATATATGACGTCAGCCTTTTTTAAATCCTGGCTTTTCAATGTGACGATCGCGGCAGCCGTTTTGGCAATTGCTTTTCCAACTAATGATGACCAACAGGTACCAGTGTTTTTGGCATGCTGTTTTTTGGGATTTGTAATTCTTGTGTTCGGAATGGTTATTGTATCAGCATTTAATCTTGACCGATAAGTTTTTTGCATTTAATAAACACCATAAAGGAAGAATATAATGTTTAAGAAAGTTCTTATCGCCAACAGAGGCGAGATAGCAGTTCGCATAATAAGAGCCTGCAGAGAGCTTGGTATCCACACTGTTGCGGTCTATTCTACCGCCGACAGAAACGCTCTCCACGCTCAGATAGCTGATGAGGCTGTCTGCATAGGGCCTGCTCCCAGCAAGGACAGCTACCTGAATGTCAGGGCACTGATCTCTGCGTGTGAGATAACAGGTGCTGAGGCTATACACCCGGGCTTCGGTTTTCTGTCCGAGAACCCCGAGTTTGCAAGAATGTGCGAAAAATGCGGAATAGTTTTCATAGGACCTGGTGCAACCTCAATTGAAATGCTGGGCGACA
>CADBJA010000314.1 GCA_902794945.1 Oscillospiraceae bacterium | reverse complement strand
AAATACCTCTTCACGCTCGTTGAGTGTATCGCATAGGGCGATAATATCCGCTTCGCTTGTGCGGCAAAAGTAGGATGTAATAACACCTTCACCGCCTCCGAGGGAGGCAATAGAAGCATTTTCTTCATCGTTAACTTCGGTCGTGCTTAACACACGCTCGGTTTTTAAATCAAATTCATCTTCCAAAGAACTGATGGAAGCCGCTGCGCCGGCGGGGGAAGAAACCACTTCCACAATCAGTTCCTGCGGGGCATAGTCTTCCGCATCCGCCTCGTGGTAGTCAAACCCTTCACGGGAGGCGAACTGTTCTAAATCGTCACTTTCGATTTCAGCGTCCGTTTTACCCTGATTGACGGCATTCGGGTGAGAAATCGCATAACTCTGCCCTACGGCAGCGGTGATGTAGGTCGTGCATAGCATCACCGCCAAGAGAATACAAAGTGTTTTTTTGAATATCTGTTTCATAACCTGCTCCTTTGTTGTGTGGGGCATTATCATTAAATGTTTTGAATAATTACGGCAATATCGTTAATATCCACATACGCATTACCGTCTAAATCGCATAAAAGGGTTTGTGCGCTTGCGGCATTTGCAGCGTAAGTGTTTTCTGCCAAAGCAATGGAAACATCGGCAATATCAATCACTTCGTCCGCATTGATATCACCTGCGTGCGAGGTGATATCGGCAGCGCCTTTGGTTGTGTCATCTACCTGCGTATCCCCGTTTACCGTGATGTTTCGGATGTAATACGGGGTGTAACCGGCTTTTTCAATTTTAATGCTGTAAACGCCGTTTGCCACACCGGTGAAGCGGTAACTGCCCTCGCCCGTTACATTGTTGACAAGGGTTTGAGTTTGCAATACGGTATCATCTTCACCGAGCAGAGAAACAGTTGTATCAAAATGGGAGTTGTAGGCGTAAATCGTGCCATACACACTGTTGCCGAAACTCTCTGCCACGTCCATATGGAAGGTGCCGACTTTTTGAGAGTAGGTTTCACCGAGTGCATTATATGCCTTTGCGGTAATATCGTAAGAACCGGCAGAGGCGATACTGAACGGAACGAGCCATTTAATAAAGGTATTTCTGTTTTTATCTTTTAATATGAAGGCATATTTACCGTCGGAAGTGTATTCACCGATGGTTTTGTCGTTTTGGTCGCTTAATACAAGTTTTGCACACGGTGCGGTATACACAATCGCTTTGTAAGAAGTATCTGTTGTGTATACGGAAGTGGGGTTCAGGATGTTTGCGCCGGCAACATAACTTTCATCGACCGTGACAAAGAAAGTTCTCACTTTACCGCTTTCAAGTGTGAGTGTGACATATGTGGAGCCTGCCCCAACCGGGTAGAGCATACCTTCGGTATTGACAAAAGCAACAGAGGTATCTTTTACCGCAAAACTAACGCCTGTTTTGAAGTTGGCATCGGCAGGTGTAACGCTAAAGGGAATTTTCTGTGCACCGCCGTCTAAATACATAGTCACAAAGTTTCTGTCGTTTTGGAAGGCAATATCCGTAGCGGCAACGAGGTTTTCACTGCCCTGCGGGGAAAGAACCAATTTATGCCCCGGCGCTTCGCTGAAAATAGTTTCGGTTTTATGGTTTACGGCAATATCGCTCATAATTTGTAACAGTTTTGCCGCGCGGTAATTAAATTGAGTATCAAGTTGTACATAGTTATAACTCAAATTAATGTAATGCAAGTGAGAAGAATAAGCATTTAAACGCATAAACGGCTCTAAAGAGGTAATGCGGTTGCCCTTGCTGCCGGAGAGGAAGTATCTTTCACCGAAGAAATCGGTAAAGTTCGGGTTGTAGTTGCCGAAATAGGCTTCTTCCAAATGTGAAATATTAATAATCGGGCTTGCATCTTCAATCATATTGCCCGGCACATATAAATATTTTAAACCGCTTAAAGCCGATACGGCACCGATATTTTTGATGCAATTATCGGAAAGGTCTAAATCGGCAAGCATCGTCAGCGCCGGCATTCCGGTAATGCTTTTAATTTGGTTGCCCGAAAGGTTTAAGTTCGACAAATACCCGCTGTAATCCGTTAAGAAATCAAGATT
>CADBJA010000313.1 GCA_902794945.1 Oscillospiraceae bacterium | reverse complement strand
CGGGTGTGGGTGTCCCACCCTCTCGCTACCGGCTATCGGCTAACAGCTAACAGCTTAAATTCTAATTTATCCGCCGTAGGCAGATAAATTAGAATTTATAGTCAAGACAAGGGAACAATTCATGAAAAACGATTTTATGCTTTCAACAAAAACGGCACAGGTTTTGTATCACACGATCGCCGCTGATTTGCCGATGATTGATTACCATTGCCACTTAAGTGCAAAAGAAATCTATGAAGATAGAAGATTTCAAAATATCACGAAACTGTGGTTAGAGGGCGACCACTACAAATGGCGCCTGATGCGCTCTTTCGGGGTAGAAGAAAAATATATCACGGGTGAAGCGAACGATAAAGAAAAATTTTTTAAATGGGTAGAAGCGTTAGAAACCGCTATCGGCAATCCGCTCTATCACTGGAGTCATTTGGAGTTACAAAATTATTTCGGTTTTGATAGCATCATTTGTCGTGAAAACAGCGAAAGTATTTGGAACCTTTGCTCTAAAAAACTTGCGCGGGAGGATTTTACGGCAAGAAACCTTATTTTGCGTTCGGGGGTTGAGGTCATTTGCACGACCGATGACCCGGCAGATACCCTTGAGTGGCACAAAAAACTGCGTGAGAGCGATTTTGCGGTTAAAGTGTTGCCGAGTTTTCGCCCCGACAAAGCGCTCGGGATTGAAAAAGCCGATTTTACCGCCTATTTAGAGAAACTCGGGCACATCACAAGTTTCGCTTCGCTCAAAGAGGTATTAAAAGCACGGTTAGATTACTTTGTGTCGCTCGGTTGCAAAGTGAGTGACCACGGCTTGGCGGCAGTGCCGTTTGCCCCGGCGGAAGAAGCGAAGATAGAAGCAATTTTCCAAAAACGCCTTAAAGGTATTCTGCCGACGGCACCGGAAGAACAGAAGTTTAAAACCGCCTTACTCTTATTCTTGGGCAGGGAGTATGCCGCGCGCGATATGGTGATGCAACTGCACTTCGGTGTGATGCGCGATATTAATACCCGTGTGTATGAGGCACTCGGCGCAGATGCGGGCATTGATGCCATCGGTGATGCGGTGTCGATGAAAGACCTCGCCGCCTTTTTAAATGCGTTAGAAAAAACAGGGGAACTGCCCAAAACCATACTCTATTCGCTAAACGGCAATGACAATGCGGCACTGATGAGTGTCATCGGCGCGTTTCAAGGCGGCGGTGTAAAGGGAAAAGTGCAACTCGGTTCCGCCTGGTGGTTCCAAGACCACGAAAGCGGTATGCGCGCGCAACTAAAAGCCCTTGCCGCACAGGGGCACCTCGCGACTTTTGTCGGGATGCTTACCGACTCCCGTTCGTTTTTAAGTTATGCACGGCATGAGTATTTTCGCCGCATTTTGTGCGATGTTATCGGCACTTGGGTAGAAGAAGGCAAATACCCCGATGATGAGAGATTATTAAACACTATCATCCGCGGCATTTGCTATGAAAACGCCAAAAAGTATTTTGGATTTTGATTACACTTATGTATTCTTGCAGGTATGGAAATAGAAAATAGAAAATAGAAAATAGAATTTTCCATATTCGCACAGCAGTTTTTAGTGAATTCATTTTACTTGCCAAAAGGCAAACTTTATTAAAAAAGCACCATTTTTGACACTGTCAAAAATGGTGCTTTTTTGGTCTTAAGCATAGACATAATCCTCCGGTTCTACCGGGGAAATCAAAACAGCTTAAGCAATATCAAAGCCGGCGAACAAGTCGCAAGTCAAAATACGCTGATTTTTTACTTTGTGCTCATGCCGCACGGGCACTTACTTTCCTAAGCGACAGAGAAAGTAAGCAAAGGGTCACTTATAAGTTGATGGCAATCAATCGGCAATAGGTTTTGGTCGCCTCTTTCACACAAATCCTTCGTTAAAATGGCTTGCAATACGACGCCAATCAAAGAAAAATCTAAAATGCAACAGAAGTTGCAAATAGTTGTTTTTTTGCAAACAGATGAGCAGTAGAAGCACGCAGAACAAATTTTCAACAGCAAAGCGTTTGAAAATTCTGTGTGCTTCGGAAAGTTTCGGGGGTTTCCAAAGGGGTATTAGAGATGTT
>CADBJA010000312.1 GCA_902794945.1 Oscillospiraceae bacterium | reverse complement strand
AATTTAGCGGACAAAGTCCGCATAAATTCTAATCACCCCTCCGGCTTTGCTTTTAAAAGCAAAGCGGCTCCCCTTGTCAGGGGAGCCGTTAAGCGGTATATTAATCTTAGTCGTTAATATAAGGCATAAGAGACATATATCTTGCTCTTTTTACAGCGGTGGTCACCATTCTCTGGTGCTTTGCGCAGGTACCGGTTACTCTGCGAGGCAAAATCTTTGCTCTCTCGGAAACATATCTGCGAAGCTTTGCTGTATCCTTATAATCAATCGCTTCTACCTTATCGACACAGAAAGCGCATACTTTTCTTCTGCCCTTACCCGGTCTGCGGTTTTTATCGTAAGCCATTGTATTTCTCCTTCCGAATGTAATGAAATCAGAACGGCAAATCGTCCTCAGCGTCACCGGTTACGGTGAAATCGGACGCATCGGCACTTGCATAAGAAACCGGCGCCGCCTGTGCTGTTTGTTGTGCAGGGGCAAAACCGCCTGCCTGATTTTCTTCGGCAGAGCGCTTGCTCTCGGCAAAATATTGTTGATTGACAACAATCTCGGTTGCTTTTCTGTTGTTACCGTTTCTGTCTTGATACGAGCGGGTTTGCAACGAACCTGTCACAACAATGAGTGAGCCTTTTTTGAAATACTTTCCGATAAATTCGGCATTATTTCTCCACGCTACACAGTCAATCCAGTTCGGTGCGTCACCGTCTCTTTTGAAATCCTTATCGTTTGCAATGGTAAATGAGCACACGCTCACACCGTTCGGTGTTTGCCTGACTTCGGGGTCAGCAGTGAGTCTGCCCATAACGGAGATATTATTTAACATTATTTTTCCTCCTTGTTTACAATCATTGCACGCAGTGCGCCGTCGGTAATACCGAATACACGGTGGAATTCGGTCGGGAATGACGGTTCTGCTTCAAAGTTTGCAAGAACATAATAGCCGTCCGGCTCGTCGTTTACGGGATATGCAAGTCTGCGTTTACCCCATACATCGACTTCGCCAAGAGTGCCGTTCTTAGAGATAAGCTCAAGGAACTTATCTTTCAAAGCTTCGCTTGCCTCTTCACCGTCTTTCACGGAGAAAAGCATGAGAACTTCATAATTTGACATTCTTTGACACCTCCTTTTGGTCAATCGGGCACAGTGCTACTGTGCCAAGGAGAACTCTCTTACATCGAAAGTTCTTCGCTTATTCATATTTAAGCCTTAATATTTTAACAATATAAGCGACATTTGTCAACCTTTATTTTTCATAATTCTAACCGGCAAAAAATGACATAATAAAGGCGACAATTTGCTCAATCGCCATTTTGGCAAAGTAACCTAACAGAATGCCGAAAATACTCACCCCGCCGCGCGCAAGCAAATTCAGACGAAAATCGGCACGGCTCATATCACCCAAAATATCGGCGCTGCGATTGATGCGCTCAATCGTTTGCGTGCAGTGGCGCAAATACAGGTAATTAAACAAGAGTGCACACGCCACATGCGTTACAAGCACGCTTGCCGCTAAAACGGCATAACTTTTTGCCAAAATGCCACTGTTAATCAACTCTTTTTGCGAAAGTTCCATCAACTCGGCATATTCCTTTTCGCTCAAAGCATTATCGTTAATTTGTGTGGCGTATTGGGAATATACTTTGCCGATACTTTCCATCGATTTGCCCATCGGGTCGCCCGCGACAAAATTTAGCACATTAAACAGCAACACCTGTGCCATAATGACAATAATACCGTACTTGTAAAGTTTGCGGAAAAAGTAATATAAATAGCCGAAGAAAAATGACGGCCAACTCCACGAAAGTTTTACCTTTTGCTCCGAAATCTTATGCAGTTTCGGCATCATTTTTGCCGCGTTATTGCGCACTACAAGTGCAACATCCTCCGCCTTTTCACCGCCGAAATCATCATCGGGTGCAAAGCCGCCCAGCGGGTCTTTATTGGCATTTTTTGCGGTGGTTCTTGTGAGCGGGTCGCCCTGCTTGTGCCCGCAGTACACACAGTATTCATCATCGCCAATCAGTTTAGCGCCGCAGTTTTCGCAATATTGTTTTTTTTCGGCAGGGTCAGGCGTTTGTACCCCCGTTTTTTGCTTTTCA
>CADBJA010000311.1 GCA_902794945.1 Oscillospiraceae bacterium | reverse complement strand
AAAGGTTGTACCTATTGACAAACTGAGCGTTGTTGTAACGCTTATTCTTGCGTTTGTATTTTTACATGAGGAATTTACGGTGAAATCCGTAATAGGCTGTATCCTGATAGGTGCAGGAACATTGTTTATGGTGCTATAATATGATCTGCTAATAAGACAAATTCTGATTTGTTGAGATAAAAAACAGAGCGGCTGAGTTTTTACTCAGCCGCCTTCTTTATAACGGGTGCCCCTTGGAAGGGGTTTTCATTATTTACTCTTTTGCGGCAGCGGTTCTTTGAGTATCTTTTTATTTAAAATACCGATTTTATCGGCTTGTAAAATCATTTCAATTTGTAACAACAACTGGTTGCCGGCGCCTGCCAAAATACCGAATACGATGTCAAAAATCATCGCATCCATCAGTGCTTCACTCGGAATACCGAGCCAGTTAAAGAATACAACATACGCGAGCAGATTTGCACCGGGCACGGGCGGCGTTGCCACAAACAAAACAACGGCAAAAATAATGGCGGAAATAATCCAAAACAGGTCTACTTTAACACCGTATACCTGTGCCGAATACATCGTAAATACCAAAGTACCGATGGCGCTGACGGGCATATACAGCACCAACCCTTGCGGCAGGGATATATTGGTATAGCCTTTATCTACCCCCAACAGGCGAATACAGGAGTGCTTGGTTTGTTCAAACGAAGCATCAAGCGAGCCGGTTCTGAGTGCCGTAAAGAAAGGCGCTTGAATTTTTTTGCCGATAAGCGGCATTTTTACCCGCATTTTTAAAGAAACATAGCCCACGGCAAGCAACATCATCGTCAGTGCTGCAACCACCGATAAAACCAATGGTTTATAAATGCCGCGCAACACGATAATCTTGCCCTGGATAATTTCAAGGCACAAAAACAATCCCGCAAAAACAGGTACGAGCATACTCACCCACTCGGCAAGTTTTAAGCCGACCATATTGATTTGGCGCAAAATAGTTTTGACTTCATTCACTCTTGAAGCAAGCACTATCACGGCGGCACCGATTACAAAAGCCGTCACAATCAGTTGCGGTGTATTGGCAGTGAGGAACGGCTCTATAATATTGGAGGGTACCATTTCACGCAAATAGCCTAAAATCTTTTGACCGATACCGCTGCCGGGCTGAATCGCCTCTTTGCTCAAGAAAAACGGAATGGATATAAGTACCCCGGAGGTGGCGATAATAAAACTGAAACCGAAGTAACGCATGACCACATTTGAGCTGTTGCCGCCCTGTTTGTCAATGCGCTTGGTATTTAACATGGTGGTAATGACCGTGAAAAAGACAATGGGACCGGATATTGCATTTAACATCCTAATCCACAACTCATACGCAGGGGTTAAAAAGTAGGTGTTAACCAGCTGCTGTTGCGGTTCCCCTAAAATGTAATTGCCGGCAAGACCGAGCAACACACCGATGAGAATTGCCAAAAAGATGAGCAGCACCGGGTTCATTTTTTTGCCGGGCACTTTGACTTTGAGTACATTTTTGCCCCAAGAGTAAGAATACTTGGGTGTAATGCCCACCGCCGTTTGCAGTGATGAATTCCAATCGCCCAATTCGGCATTTGTTTCGCTTAACGGGTTAAACGCATCCCCCGCCAATTCCAAACGCACATATATGTGGCGAAAAGAGCCCTCTAAGCGTGCCGACAATTCCACCTCTTCGCCAAACTGTTCTTTGTCACGCAATAATATTTCTTCTAATAAAATTCTGATTTTGAGTATTGTGCATTTTTCGGTTTTTATGGCACCTAAACTTTCCGTCAACCAATCCGAAAATTCATCAATACTTTCATTTTTTAAATCAAATTTCGTTTTTGCATATTCTTTGATTTTCATTTTTTTACATATACCCCAATAAAATGATTATAATTTATTGTATCAAAAACAGAAAAACAATGCAATAGAATTTAGCGCACTAAGTGCGCTAAATAATGAAGAATGAATAATGAATGATGAATAATTAAGGGCGACACATTCGCACTTGATTGTATTAGTTTGGATTTCATCCAAATTTGGCTTAAATATGCGCAGGATAGATATTCTCTTTTCATCTATCAAACGGGTGAGGGTGTCCCTCCCACAATTAT
>CADBJA010000310.1 GCA_902794945.1 Oscillospiraceae bacterium | reverse complement strand
TACCGGTTTCGAGGGGCATTAATCCCTTATCGCTGCCGCCGTATTCACCTTTGCCGGCAAAGCAGTATTCACAGTTTAAGTTGCACCCGTGCGCTACATGCAGGCAAATCGCCTTGAGCGTACCCTGCCTTTGCTTAAAATCGGCGGCAGAAGCCTCAAACGCGTCTTCCGCAAAGAGCCTGCCCTCGGCTTTGAGTGCTTCAATATCTTCAAAACAAGCTGCAATTTCCGCTTCATTTACATCGGGCAAATCGGCATACTTCTTTAATATATATGCCGTGATGTCGTCTTTTGTATGGTCCTCATACATTTTGATGATATCAAAAGCGACTTCGTCTACCGAGTGCACACAACCGCTGTTTTGGTCGATGATGATATGGTAGCCGTTCATTTCGTATGCGTGAATCATGGTTTCTCCTTTTGTATTGGGATTTCTAAAACGGATAGAGCGGGCGTGTATAGAAAAACGGTGGCAATACAGCCACCGTAAATTCTACATTGTTGCTTACTTTTTAAGCTGCTCACATTTTTGGTTTGCAACAGAGCAAGAAGTTTTGCTTGCCGATTGGCAAGAGGTTTGGCATTCGCCGCAACCGCCCTTCTTGGCAGATTCGCAAAGGTTTCTTGAGCTTAAAGTTTTGATTCTCTTCATAAGAACACCCCACTTTGTTAAAAAATTAATAAAATTATTATAATATATCACTCACTTTTTGTCAACACATTGTTTGGAAACATACCGCTGTCGGATATCACGGTAATTCCGTTTTTTACAAGGGTATGCAAATAGTCGCAAACGCTATCGGTGAATACCTCACCGGGCAGTATAATCGGTATATCCGGCGGGTAGGCATAGATAAATTCATTACAAATCTGCCCCTGTGCTGCAGAAAACGGGGTGATTTGTGCGTGCTTCTCTCTTTTTATGGTGAAACTGCCTTCACAGGGGGGCGGCGCTGTTATTTTGCTTACGGCGTCACTCTCTAAAGAAGCATCAATTTCACCGAGTGCCTCGCGTAACAGGTTTAACTCCGCCTGCGTATCGCCCACGGTACTCATCAGCACAATGTGGGATATACCCTCCATTTCCGGCTCTATCCGGTAAGTATCTCTTAATATGCTGCCGAGTGCTTTTGCACTGATGGCAGTGCCGGCGGTGGAAATCACGATTTTAGAAATATCGTCCGTTTTGAGCAACTTTAAGTGAGAGAGCGAAAGGGTGCGAAACTGCTTTAACAATACATAATGGTTTTCAAATGCTTCCGGATGAGTGCGAACAAACTCACAACACATACTCACCGAATTCATCAGCACATAACTGGGAGAGGACGTTTCTAAAATATCCAACCAAAACTTCACTTCCGAAATATAGCGGCTGTCATACACATTAATGACTGCGGTTTGCGTGAGTGCCGGCAGGGTTTTGTGTAGTGATGATACCACGATACTGCCCTGCGGATAGGCGGGATAATCCGCTAAACCGAAGTGTGCGCCGTGCGCCGCATCAATAATGAGCGGAATGTCGGCACGGATTTCGCTCACATACCCTTCATAAGTAGGGGAGGTGAGAATGACCGCTTTTGCCTGCGGGTACTTTTGTAACGCGCGCTCTATCGTGCTTTGGTGCAGTGATTTATAGATACCGTGCGTTTCATCAAATTCAGGCTCTGCAAAAACAATTTTCAGTTCTCTCAGCAAACAGGCGTTGTATACACTTTTGTGGCAATTTCTTGCCACGATTACCGTGTCGCCTTTTTCACACACCGCCGAAATGGCACACAACATACCGAGCGTGGAGCCGCCCACGCTTAAAAATGATTTTTCGGCGCGGTAAATCTCAGCAAGTGTTGCTTCCAACTGCGCTATCAAACCATGCGGGTTGTGCAGGTTGTCAAAGCCTTCAATTTCGGTGATGTCGATTTGCGCACCGGCTATCCCGAATGCCGCATTGCGCTTGTGCCCCGGCATATGGAAGGGAACGGTATTGAGTTTTTTTAACGCATCATGCAGCATAGTTGCTCCTTTAAATTCTTGTTTATCTCACTAACGCTCGATAAAAGAGAAGAGAGAAAAGAGAAGAGAGAAGAGTGGTGGGCGACACATTCGCACTTGATTTTACCGAA
>CADBJA010000309.1 GCA_902794945.1 Oscillospiraceae bacterium | reverse complement strand
TAAACAAAAATGAAAGAGTGAATTTTCACATTCACTCTTCTATTCACAAATTAAAATTATACTCTATTAAAAATGTATTTTCAATATAAAAATATAAGTTTTGTGATGTTTTTTTGCATTTTCCGCCCGAAACTACCCAATATTTAAGAGATATATGAATTTTTGTAATAGTTGAGGCAGGTAAATTCTAATTTACGCCACCTTGCGGTGGCTAAATTAGAATTTGAGCAGATAGCAGGCAGCAGTTAGCGGTTAGCGAGTGGGCGACACATTCGCACTTGTTCCGCTTCGCTCTAATGAAACGGTAGGTTAATATACATAAAAATATAAGTATTAAAAACCGTGTAGATACGCACTTTTCAAGCCTCCCTCTGTCGAGGGAGGTGTCACGCCGTAGGCGTGACGGAGGGAGAGATGTACAAATCGGGTGTGGGTGTCCCACCCTTTCGCTACCGGCTATCGGCTAACAGCTAATAGCTTAAATTCTAATTTAGCCACCGCAAGGGTGGCGTAAATTAGAATTTACACTAATATACCACGCAATTTTTCTAATATCTTTTTTTCTTTGCGCGACACCTGCACTTGTGACATACCGAGGATTTCGGCTGTTTTTGCCTGTGTCATCTCTTTAAAATAGCGCAAGTCAATGAGTTTTCTCTCTTCCGGCGGCAAAGCATCCAACACCTGTTTGAGGGCAATATTTTCATCAACCTTCGCTTCGTGAGAGTCCACACTGACATCAAATTCTTCCCCATCCTCTGCCGTGAGCGACATCACCGGCATATTGCAGGCAAGTACCTCGGCGGTTTCGGCGGCACTCATACAAAGAATGGCAGAGAGTTCACCGATGGTCGGTTCTCTGCCGTGTAAAGAAGTGAAATGCTCTTTTTCTTTTAAGGCACGAATGCCTTTTTCTTTCATACTACGGCTGAGTTTAATGGCACCGCCGGAGCGAAACAAACCTTTAATTTCGCCTAAAATCACCGGTACGGCATAGGTGGAAAACGCAAAACCGCGGCTTTCGTCAAACCCGTCCACACTTTTGATTAAGCCCACACAACCGGCTTGGAACAGGTCATCATACTCTATGCCTCTGCCCTTAAACCTGCCGGCAATGGAATGAACCAAGTTTAAATTTTCGCGTATCTTTTCTTCTCTCTCTTTAGCGGCTAACACCGCACTTTACTCTCAATTTTTTTGATGAGTGTGACGGTCGTTCCCTTCCCCATGGTGGAGCGCACCGTGATTTTATCGCAAAATGACTGCATTACGGCAAAACCGAGCCCGGCGCGCTCTTCGGGTTGAGAGGAATAGAGCGGTGTCATTGCCTTTGCAATATCTTCAATGCCGCAACCACGGTCACGAATGCGAATTTTTACGCTGTTATCGGGAAAAATGCCTACCCATATGTAAATTCTGCCGAGTGTATTTTTATAGCCGTGCACAATGCAGTTGGTGACCGCCTCACTGACGGCGGTTTTTATATCACTGATTTCTTCTACCGTAGGGTCCAACCCTGCCACAAAGGCGCTGATGGCAACGCGCGAAAAACTTTCATTGACCGAATGGCTGTCAATCGTTAATTTCATTTCATTTATCGCTTTCATACTTCGTCTCCCTTACAATCAATTTTGGCGAGCAGGTCTAACCCTGCGAGTTTCATCACTTTCATCGTGCTTTTATTGACCCCGCGCACCCGCAATCTGCCGCCAATGGCGTGCATCAATTTATAGCGCCCCATCACAAGCCCGATACCGGAGGAATCCATAAAGCTGACTTGCATAAAATCAAGGCACAACTCACGCGGTGATACGGTGTTGATGGCACTGTCAATTTGCTCGCGGATATAGACGGAAGAATGGTGGTCAATTTCACCCGATAGGTATGCTGTGGTGATATTTTTGTTTTTTTCTATTCTAACAGGCATGGTGGCTCCTTTCGTAAATTCTAATTCACGCCACCCCTTGCGGGTGGCTAAATTAGAATTTAATGAATGATGAATAATGAAAAATGAATAATTGCGGGAGGGACACCCTCACCCGTTCCGCTTCGCTCTATTTTTTGGATAGATTATATCTGTTTTGCGCATATTTAAGCCGAATTTAAGATTTAATCCAAACTAATATAAG
>CADBJA010000308.1 GCA_902794945.1 Oscillospiraceae bacterium | reverse complement strand
GATGGAGCGGATCGAGGAGCTCGCCAACGAGGCGGTGACGAAGAACATCGAGACGAAGCCGCAGACCGTGATGCTGCTGCTCTCCGCGCTCTACTTCAAGGACCGCTGGAGCGATGAATTTTACGACGGCGCCACGAGCGAGGATACCTTCACTGCCGCCGACGGTAACCACGGTTTCGCTTTTATAGTCGTATGCCAAATTGTAATTCTGTTTTACATAACGGCATATTTCTTTGCGCAGTTCCAATAACCCCGCATTAGCCGTATAGCGGGTTTTGCCTTCATCAAGTTTGTGAATTGCCTCTTGCCTGACGATCCACGGTGTTTTAAAATCCGGCTCACCGACACCGAGAGAAATCACATCATCCATCTGCTCGGCAAGATCAAAAAAACGCCTGATGCCGGAGGGCTGAATCTCTAACAGTTTTTTATTTAACAGTGAATCATAATTCATCATAATACAAATGTTCCTCTATCGTCTTCTGTCGGCTTTTCCATCATCACGCCGTCTTCTTTATAGCGCTTTAATACAAAGTGGGTTCTTGTAGAGAGAATGCCCTCTATCGCCGAGAGTTTTCTTGCCACAAACAGCGCAATCTCCTGAAAAGATTTACCTTTCATTTTTAATAAAATATCGTAACCGCCGCTCATCAAGTAACAACACTCTACGCCGGGAATTTGGCTCATAGTGTGTGCGAGTTCATCAAACCCGTTGCCGATTTTAGGTTGCACGCACACTTCAATGAGTGCGCTCACATGATTGCCCTCTTCCAATTTATCCCAATTGATAATGGATTTTTCACCCATATATATGCCGTCGGCACGCAATTCATCTATTCTCTTTGCTGCCTGTTCGGTAGTCATGCCCAACATCACGGCAATATCTTCTATACAAGTTCCGGGATGTGTATCTAATAATTGAATGATTTTATCCATAAAGCGATACCTCACAATTTTATTTTAACTATTTTATCATAAATAAATATTATTTTAAAGCATTAATTGCATATTTTTGTGATTTCGGCAAAAAATAATACTGCGTTATAAGAAAATACAACCTTTTTTATAACACCGAATACACAAAAAGGAGTTGAAATGGTGGATATAATTAATAAAATTGCCTTGATTTTAACCATTGTCGGTGCGGTCAACTGGGGCAGTGTCGGTCTGTTCAAGTTTGATATTGTTGCATGGATTTTCGGCGGTCAGGGCTCTATCGGGGCAAGGCTGATATATATTGTCGTTTTTGCGGCGGGGCTTTGGTGCATTTCGCTGTTTTTCCAAAGAGAACATGACTACCTTACCGAGAATGTGCAATAAAAAAAGAAGGCTGTTTCAAATTCGTTTGAGACAGCCTTTTTACTTATTTAGGAAAGATTTTTTTATCCTATATCTTTTAAATCCGGTGCATCGGATTTTGCTGCCAATTCATCGGCATTAATGGTGTAGTAGGTCAATTCACCGTCAATAAACACAAGTTCGAGTGCGGCTTCACTACTCGTCCACCCGTAATAATAAATGTGTAATGCCTGCCCGTTTTTATTGGTCGATTTTAAATGATAAATAAAATCATACTTTGCGAGCAGTTTTAACACCTCTGCCTCTTTATCGCCAATGTGAATCATAGACTCGTTAAAGCCTTTGAGTTTTACCTGTTCATTATCGGAAAGGGCGTTGTTATAAGTGATATATGTCACATTGCCCGCGGCATCTGATTTCACTTTCACACTCTCGTTACCTTTGGAGAAAACGGTATAAGAACCCTGTTCGCTTTTTTGAAAATCTTTTAAAGATTTTTCCACATCGCTGTATTTAATACTTTCATTTTCAATTAACTTTGTATAACCGGCATCGGATTTTACGGTTACGGTTTTCGGCTCGTTGTTACCCGCCAAAAAGATAACTGCCAACACGACAGCGGCAATGAGTAAAAGCGCAACAATACCGATAATCATACACTTTTTTTTGCCCCATTTTTCTACTAATTGTTTCATCCTATACACCTCTTTGTTATTTTAGCATATTTATGAAGGTTTATCAACTGTTAGAATTTAAGCTGTTAGCTGTTAGCCGATAGCCGGTAGCGAGAGGGTGGGACACCCACACCCGTTTGATAGATGGAAAGATGATGTCTATTCTTCGC
>CADBJA010000307.1 GCA_902794945.1 Oscillospiraceae bacterium | reverse complement strand
AGTTTCTAATACAACATCTTTTTCCATTGATTCAATCTTTAGTGCGCACGAATACCGACAATAGAGAGCGCTTTTAAAACACATCGCCTGAAGAAAATAGAACAACTCCACACTCTGACCGCCAACTGATACAATATATTTTTATTGCAATCAATATATCTGCCGCCTTTATAGTAGCCTTCCATCACACCGAAAACCGCCTCAAAGGGAACGCCCTTTTCCACAGCGGTTTGGCTGTCGCCACACATATCGTATGTGTTTTGATTCACCTTTAAAACACGGTGCAGTACCACTTGCCCGCTTTTTCTTTCATAAAAAGCAACATCGTACTTTTTCAATATACCCTGCGGTGTTTTTATAATCACGGTATCCGCCCTGTTGGAAATAATCGGCGACATACTGATACCGCCGGGGGTAAAACTTAATACACCGTTTTTTTCAAGAACACGCCGGTACTCATTCATCTAAAATGTTTTCTTTCTTTAATTTTGCAATGATATTATCCACATCACGCTCTACAACATCTCTCGGGGCATCATACTCTTTAAGCACGCTCTCAACAAGCGCATCCCTTGTGCAGCCTTTGCTTAACTCTTTCCACATAAATATGGCTGTTTCATTCAAATTGATAACGCCGTTAAACTTTTGTGCGCTCTCGCCGACTGCCACAACAATGCTCATATCGCCCATATCTCTTAATATAAAATCCGATTTAATCTTCATTAAAATTCTCCTTAATTCTATTGTAAACAGTACTCACCGCTTCCGGCGAAATATTACATTTTAACCGATATACCGGAACGGTGTTGATAATTTTTTCGCAAAAATCAAGCACTTTTGCCATATCGGCAGGGTTTTCCGGTCGAATGGTTTGGTTGAGTAAATGATAAATTACATCTTGCTTGGAGGCAGGTTCTATTTCATTCTCCTTGCCTTGCGATAATACCACGATGCTCTTTACCGGCACCATAATGTTATTAGAACGGCGATGTTTACCATCCCACGGGGTGCCGCAAACAAGTATTTCACCATTCCGGCTGCGCAAAAGCGGTTTGTCATCATTTACCATCACAACATCTTCACCGAAATACTTTTGCCATAAGGCGGAATGTGTGGATTTACCGGTGCCGCTCGGCGCCGTGAAAAGTATACCGTTATTTTTATATGCTATTGCCGAGCAATGCATAAAAATACAATCGTAAGCGAAAAGTTTGTTGCAAATATCGCGGTAAGCCGCTAAACTTTCAAGCAGACCGTCGGTAGAGTTGTATAAATCAAACTTACGCTCCGCCTCAATCATGGCATCACTCACTTCAATGATAAAGTCTGCCGGTTCCTCACCGATATAGAGGTATCTTTCACACAAGTATTCACCTTCATGGTAACGAAAACGAATGTCAAATATAAGCCCTGCAAAGGAATACTTCATTGATTAATACCACCCTGTCCAATAATCGCCGTTTTCATCGGTAACGGTGCCACTATTCTTCTTGGATGTAGTTGTGGCTGAACTGCTTTTTTTAGTAGTATTACCGCTTAAACTTTTCTTTGTAGTTTGAGAACTTTTCTTTGTTGTGGTTTTGGATGCGGTCGTATCATAATCATCCGCAAACGGGTCTGCTACCACATTATCATCATGTTCCAAACGTGCCTCGACTTCAGGTGAAAGGGTACCGGATTCGGTACTTTTTTCGGAACCGCTCTTTCCCTTTGCAGTGGTAGTCTGTGTGGTATCGCCTTTTTGTGTTGTACTGTTGTCTGCAACAGTTGTGGTGGCGGATTTATCCGTTTCTTTTTTACAAGCGCTTAAACCGACACTGATACTTCCTACAAAAATCATGACAAGAATAATAGCAAAAATCGTATTAATGGTATTTGCTCTCATTTGTATCACCCTTTCGTTATATTGCATATAGGAATATTGTTATTTATATTAATTATATCATCTTTAAAATCTTTAGTCAATATTTATATAAATATAATAAAATAAAAAGAACATCATCGGTACAGCGTTCGGGTATTGTAATTTTTCACTTTTACAGGTATAATAATATCAGTTCAAAGCAATCGGCGTAAAGCATGCTATCAACAACTGCGCAAAACCGTACGCCGTGTTAAAGAGGAATTTATGGAAGAAAAGTTTAAATTT
>CADBJA010000306.1 GCA_902794945.1 Oscillospiraceae bacterium | reverse complement strand
GTGAGGGCGCTCCCTGTTAGGGAGACGTCACGAAGTGACAGAGGGTCTGGCGTGCGCTCCAAGCATCCCTCCCACAATTATTCATTATTCAATATTCATTATTCATTAAATTCTAATTTAGCACAGCTAAATTAGAATTTACCTGGAGGAAATTATGTATAACCCGAAATCATTAAAGGCAGAAGAATTTATTGACGATGCCGAGGTGTTGGCAACGCTTAAATATGCCGAAGAAAACAAACACAACAGAGAACTTATTGAGAGCATCCTCGAAAAAGCCGCACCCAAAAAAACGGGCAGGGGCACGGAGTGTGCCGGTTTAACGCACCGCGAAGCGAGCGTGCTTTTGGCGTGCGATATTCCCGAAATGACCGAAAAAATGTACAAACTTGCCAATGATATTAAGCAGGCATTTTACGGCAACCGCATTGTGATGTTTGCACCGCTGTATTTATCCAACTACTGTGTGAACCAATGTGTGTATTGCCCGTATCACTACCAAAATAAGCACATTCCGCGCAAAAAACTGACACAGGAAGAAGTCAAAAACGAAGTGATTGCTTTACAGGATATGGGGCATAAGCGCTTGGCAATTGAAGCGGGGGAGGACCCGGTCAACAACCCGATTGAATACATACTCGAGTGTATTAAAACCATTTATTCCATTAAGCATAAAAACGGTGCTATTCGCAGGGTGAATGTCAATATTGCCGCCACCACGGTCGAGAACTATAAAAAATTGCACGATGCGGGTATCGGTACCTATATCCTGTTCCAGGAAACCTACCATAAAGAGAGTTATGAAAAACTGCACCCGGCAGGACCGAAGCATAACTATGCTTACCACACCGAGGCGATGGACAGAGCGATGGAAGGCGGCATTGATGATGTCGGCTTGGGCGTTCTGTTCGGGCTTGAGATGTACCGTTATGAATTTGCAGCGCTGTTGATGCACGCTGAGCATTTAGAGGCGGTGCACGGTGTGGGACCGCACACCATTTCCGTGCCGCGTTTAAAGCGCGCGGATGATATTAACCCGGATGAATTTGACAACGGGATTGATGATGATATTTTTGCCAAAATCATTGCCTGCATTCGTATTGCCGTGCCGTATACCGGTATGATTATTTCCACCAGAGAGAGTGAGCAGTGCCGCAACAAGGTGCTCGATTTGGGTGTTTCGCAAATTTCCGGTGGTTCAAGAACTTCCGTGGGCGGCTACGCCGGGTATGAGGCGGATGAAAGACCGCACGATACCGAGCAGTTTGATGTATCCGACCAGCGCTCGCTCGATGAAGTGGTGAAGTGGTTGATGGATCTCGGCTATATTCCGTCTTTCTGCACGGCATGTTACCGTGAGGGCAGAACCGGTGACAGATTTATGAGCCTGTGCAAAACGGGACAAATTCTCAACTGTTGCCACCCGAATGCGTTAATGACCTTAAAAGAGTTTTTGGAGGATTACGCTTCCCCCGCAACCAAAGAAATCGGTGAAAAACTGATTGCGGAAGAGTTAGAGAAAATCCCGAACGAGAAGGCGAGGCGCCTGGCAAAAGAGTATATCGAAAATATTCATTTGGGCAAACGCGATTTTCGGTTTTAAGGTTTTGTAAAGGTTTATACCTTTATAAATAAGAGAAAATGAGCCTGAATATCTGTAGACAGGCTGTAAGTGATATGAAAAAAATCCCGCAAATACGCCCCTCTGCGGGATTTTTGTGTAGATATGTGCATGCTTTGCCGGAAAAGAACAAAATGCAGATTTTGTAAAGTAAAATAACTTTACAAAATTGCCGATTGACACACTCCCGTTTTTTCAATATAATGAAAGCGTGAAAAGAGTAAATACTATGCAATGGAGGGAAAATACCATGTCAAAAGCATTAATTGCCTATTTTCCGCCACAGGCACCACGCAAACCGTAGCGGAAAAATTAGCGGCAGTCAGCGGCCATGATTTATATGAAATCAAACCGACTGTGCCCTACACAAAAAAAGATTTAAATTGGACGAATCCGCTTTCCCGCTCCACCAATCAAATGAAGGGCAGGGTAACCCGACGGGAGCCGAACCCAAACAGGTTTATATCGCCTTTTTTTCACTAATACTGCGTTAAAATGCCTTGCAATACGACAGTATTCCCTCACCATTTTG
>CADBJA010000305.1 GCA_902794945.1 Oscillospiraceae bacterium | reverse complement strand
CGATCTGGATGGTATGTAAGAGAACTGAAACGACAGATTTCAACTTCGTTGTTCGAGCGGCTGCTTCTGTCAAAAGGCAAGGCAAATAAGAAAAAGGTGTTTTTACGGGCGCTTGCCTTTGTGGTAGGGTTCAGTGCCGTATTTTGTGTGCTCGGATTGTTTGCCGGCACTGTAGGCACTTTTTTAAGAAAATACCAAACGATACTCAATATTATTTGCGGTATTATTGTGGTAATATTCGGGCTTAGTTATTTGGAAATTATCCCGATCCCCTTTTTTAAGGGTATGACTCGTTCTCATAAAGCCACAAGTGTGCTTTCCGCCTTTTTGTTCGGGGTCATCTATTCCGTCAGTTTATCCCCTTGCATCGGTGCTTTTTTAGGGTCTGCACTTATGCTCGCTTCTACAAGCGGCAGTGTTGCAAAAGGTGTCACTTTGCTTTTGGCATATTCCCTCGGGATGGGGATTCCGTTTTTAATATCCGCCCTGCTATTGGATAAACTGAAAAACACATTTAAAGTGATTAAAAAACATTATAAAATCATCAACACGGTATGCGGTATATTCTTAATAGTCATCGGTATCGTAATGGCGACAGGTTTATTAGATAAGTTGTTAGGGCTTATTTCGTAGAAAGGACAACATGATGAAACAAGGTGTAAAATTTTTCATTCTCACGGTTTTACTCGTCAGCGTGCTTGTGGGTGCGTATTTTGCCTACCAGGCTTTAAGAGGTGACGGCAGTGCCGAAATCACCCAAGCGCAAAGCGAAAGCGTAAGTGAACAATCGAGCGGAAAAGCCGCCGATTTTAAGGCGGTAGATGCAAACGGTAATGATGTTACCCTATCCTCCTACTTCGGCAAACCGACGGTGGTTAATTTTTGGGCGAGTTGGTGCGGATATTGTGTTCGCGAAATGCCGATGTTTGAGAGTAAATACAAAGAAATGGGCGACAAAATCAATTTTGTGATGGTTAATTTGACCGACGGTGACAGAGAAACGCTCAAAAAAGCAACCGAACACATTAAAGAAAACAAGTATACATTCCCTGTTTTGTTTGATACTTACGGTGAAGCGCTGCAAACTTACGAAACTTATACGATTCCGGTAACGCTCTTTATCAATTCCGACGGTACCGTTATGGAAAAATACACAGGCGCATTGACAGACGATGTATTCACGCAAAAATTAAGTGAATTATCCTAACAAAAGTATTTATTTCACTCATTTTGTGATATAATATAAAAAATATAGAAAGGACATATATTATCATGGCAGAAATTATTGTAAACGATGAAAACTTTGAACAAGAGGTATTAAAGGCAGATATGCCGGTATTAGTTGACTTTTGGGCAGAGTGGTGCGGTCCGTGCAAAATGCTCGGTCCGGTAATCGCACAAATTGCCGAAGAACAAGAAGGCAAAATCAAGGTGTGCAAGGCAAATGTAGATGATTGTATGGACATTGCCGGCGAATATGATGTGGCATCTATCCCCACCGTGATTTTATTTAAAAACGGCGAAGAAGCCGAAAGAAGTGTTGGCTTTAAACCCAAAGAAGCAATTGAAGCGATGTTTAACTAAATTCAAATTTATGCCACCCGTTTAGGGTGGCTTAATTTGAATTTAAGCAGTCAGCAGCCGGCGGACGGCAAAATGTAACAGATATACACTCTCTGTTATTAAAAAAGGTATAGAGCCCATCTTCCGGCTATCTGCTGTGCGCTGAATATTGTACCTTAAAAAACTACCCCGACAGGCGATCCTGTCGGGGGTTTGTTTAATATTCCTCTTGTTTCGGGAAATCTTTTAAGGTGTAATTCCAATCCCAATCTACAAAGTTTTGTGTTGCCGTGTTATTAATAATTTTATCGTTCAAATAATCAATAACAGTCTTCGGCAATTCTCCTGCGGCAATGTTCTTTTTTGCTTGGTTATACACCGAATCATGGCTGTAAACCGGTTTGAATACATAGTCTTGCGTTTCGTCATCCCACTCATCATACCCTTGCGGTTGGTCATACACACAAATAATATCACCATGGTATTTATAAATCACATAGGTGCGTGCAACATAGGTGGCTTGGTAGTTCTTTTTATTCACATCAATCACCAAATTGAATGTGGCTTCTTCACCTATCATGGTAAGGCCTTTCCAGTTT
>CADBJA010000304.1 GCA_902794945.1 Oscillospiraceae bacterium | reverse complement strand
TCATCGGGTATGTAGCAGAACAGCCTGCCGCTTTCATCAAAAATAAACGAGGCAAATACGGGCAAATCGCTGTTTTCTTTAGCGGCGAGCAGCGCCGCTTTCATCTCGTAGGTATCGGAAATTGTTTCAATAATCACCGCATCCGCACCGCTTTTGCCGTAGCGCACCACTTCAGCGTAAATATCGACCGCTTCTTCAAAATCGAGTTCACCCATCGGTTTTAATAACTTGCCGGTGGGTCCCAAATCGAGCGCTACCTTTTTGCCGACACTGCGGGCAAGTTCCACACCCGCTTTCACAATCGCTTCGGTGTTCTCAAAGCGCAGGCGGTTGGCACCAAAGGTATTGGTGGTGATGTAATCACTGCCTGCCGCGGCATATGCTTGATGCACGGCAAGCACTTTGTCGGGATGCTGTATATTCCACATATCCGGCGCTTCCCCTTTTTGCAGACCTTTTGCCTGCAGGAGCGACCCCATGCCGCCGTCAAAAAATTCAATCTTCATTTTCTACCCCTATAAAGGCGGTCACACTTTTGGAGGGAATCATCAACATATTCTCACTGAGCGTTACGCCTATGCGTTTTGTAATATCTATAAGTTTAAAAAAATCTTTTTGCGTTTCAAGTTTTAAATCATAATAGCCGGGCGAATAGCGTTTGCGCAGGTTACAATGGAGCGCGGTTTTGATGCTTTGTTCCAAATCATCGCACACTTCTTCGACCATGGCGGCAAATATCGCCTGGTAAACCATCACCGCTGCCGTGCTTTCGGCGCCGGCGCTGCGCAATATCCTGTCCGCCTCCGTGCCGAGTGTTGCGGCAAACACGACTGCTTTTTTGCAACCGCGCAAATTATCGGCAAGGCGCCGGCTCTCAAAGCGAATACCCGCAATCTTGGTAAAGGTTTCGCCCACCGTACAGGGAAAAATCTCATAAATCGTGCGTGGCTCCACCGTGGCATAAGCGGTTTGCTTACACTGTTCAATGAGTGCGAACAGCGCCGCATCTTCTACCCCCGAGGCGGTGCGTAAATATTTTAATACTTCTTTCGTTTCTATCATCTGATTAAATCCGCTATTCCTTTTAAAACCTCTGCGGTAATTTCGGGTTTGTTCATCGTGTAGATGTGAATGTTGTTTTGCCCGTGTTCGAGCAGGTCGCGTATTTGTGCAATCGCATAATCGGTACCCGCTTTGCGCATATCTTCGGGCGAGTGGGCATAAGTGGCGGCAAGCTCGGCAAAGGCTTTGGGGATTGTGCAACCCGAGAGTGAAACCGAGCGCCCGATTTGCCCCACCGCCGTTATCGGCATAATGCCGGCAATCACGGGCACTGTAATGCCCGCCTGCAAACATCTTTCTTTAAATCGGAATAATAGAGCATTGTCAAAAAACATCTGTGTAGTGAAAAAATCTGCGCCGGCATCCGCCTTATACACAAGGCTTTGAATGTCGCTGTCTATACTCTCACTTTCGGGGTGCTTTTCGGGGTAACAGGCGGCGCCGACACAAAAATCGCCCTTGGCTTTAAGGTAAGCAATCAGTTCATTTGCGTAGTGAAAGGCATCGTGCGGGCGCTCCGTCATCTCTTTCGGGATGTCGCCACGCAGCGCTAAAATGTTTTTGATACCGCCCTGCTCTAAAGTATCTATCACCTCGCGCACCTTGCTTTTTTCGGAATTGACACAAGTCAGGTGCGAGAGCGGCACACCGCCGTGCGCCAAAATATCTTCCGCTATCTCTGCCGTGTACCCGCTTGTGGTGCCGGCAGCCCCGTAGGTAACGGAGACAAAGTCCGGCTTGTAAGTGAGCATTTTTTTAACCGTTTTTTTGCTTTCGGAAAGTTTGCTCCACTGCTTGGGCGGGAACACCTCTAACGAAACGGTGTTTTTTTTGGATGCGAGTATTTCACTGATTTTCATAAAATCACCCCTTGCGGATACAATATAGTAGTAATTCGTCTTTAAAATATATAATAACATATTAGGGAAGGAATGTAAATTCTAATTTATCTGCCTACGGCGGATAAATTAGAATTTAAGCTGTTAGCTGTTAGCCGATAGCCAGTAGCGAGAGGGTGGGACACCCACACCCGTTTGATAGATGGAAAGATGATTTCTATTTTGCGCATATTTAAGCCAAATTTAGATTAAATATAAACTAATA
>CADBJA010000303.1 GCA_902794945.1 Oscillospiraceae bacterium | reverse complement strand
CAGAGATACCGAAATCAGAAATGTGATTCGTATCCTTTCCCGCAAAACCAAAAACAATCCTGTATTAATCGGTGAACCCGGTGTGGGCAAAACCGCGATTGCCGAGGGGTTGGCACAGCGCATTGTGCGCGGCGATGTGCCGGATGCACTGAAAGATAAAACCGTTTTCTCTTTAGATATGGGCGCTTTAATTGCCGGTGCAAAGTACAGGGGTGAATTTGAAGAGCGTTTAAAAGCAGTGCTCGAACAAATCAAATCCTCCGGCGGCAGAATATTACTCTTTATTGATGAGTTGCACACCATTGTGGGCGCCGGCAAAACCGAGGGCAGTATGGATGCGGGCAACCTCTTAAAACCCATGCTTGCGCGCGGCGAGTTGCACTGCATCGGTGCAACCACACTCGATGAGTACCGCAAATACATTGAAAAAGATGCAGCACTTGAGCGTCGTTTTCAACCGGTGCAGGTGGATGAACCGACGGTGGAAGATACCATCTCAATTTTAAGAGGCATAAAAGAGCGCTATGAGATTTTTCACGGCGTGCGTATTCACGACAATGCCTTAGTGGCAGCGGCTACTCTTTCAAATCGTTATATTACCGACCGCTTTTTGCCGGATAAGGCAATTGATTTGGTGGATGAAGCGTGTGCGATGATACGCACCGAGATTGATTCTATGCCGGCAGAGTTGGATGATTTGCGCCGCCGTATGATGCAGCTTGAAATTGAAGAGATGGCACTCAAAAAAGAAACCGACTCTCTTTCAAAAGACCGTTATGCAGCGTTACAAAAAGAGCTTGCCGATTTAAAAGAGCAATTTGGGGCGATGAAAGCGACTTGGGAGCGCGAAAAATCGGCAGTGGAGAGTATAAAAACCATCAAAGAAAAAATTGACCAAACCAATGCCGACATTGAGCAGGCGCAGGTAAATTTGGAATATGAAACGGCGGCAAAACTGAAGTATTCCGTTTTGCCCGCATTAGAAAAAGAGTTGCACGAAGCCGAGCAAAAAAGTGAGCAGAGCGCAGGCAATAACACCCTTGTGCACGACACGGTCACCGAAAATGAAATTGCCGGCATTGTCGCAAAGTGGACGGGTATTCCCGTTACCCGCTTGGTAGAGAGCGAAAAGAAAAAACTGCTTGAATTGCCGCAAACGCTTCACCGTCGCGTGGTCGGGCAAGATGAGGCGGTGCGCCTGGTGAGCGAGGCGGTACAACGGGCGCGTGCGGGCATTGCAGACCCGAACAAACCGGTGGGCTCTTTCCTGTTTTTGGGACCGACCGGTGTGGGTAAAACCGAACTTGCCAAATCGTTGGCGGAATGTTTATTTGATGATGAACATAATATGGTGCGCATTGATATGACCGAGTATATGGAAAAATTCTCGGTATCGCGCCTCATCGGTGCACCTCCCGGCTATGTGGGCTATGATGAGGGCGGTCAACTGACCGAGGCAGTGCGCCGCAAACCCTACAGTGTGGTGCTGTTTGATGAAATTGAAAAAGCGCACCCCGATGTGTTTAATATTCTGCTGCAGATTTTGGATGACGGCAGAATCACCGACTCACAGGGCAGAACGGTTGATTTTAAAAACACCATTATTATTTTAACTTCCAACATCGGCTCGCAAGAGTTGTTAGAGGGTATCGGTGAGGACGGCGAACTTGCCGAGAGTACAAAAAAAGCAGTGCTTGCCGAACTCAAACACTACTTCAGACCGGAGTTGCTCAACCGTTTGGATGAAATCCTTTTCTTCAAACCGCTTACCAAAGAGAACCTCAACGGCATTATTGATATTATGATGGAGGAATTGGTCGCACGCTTAAACGAAAAGGGCATCACTTTAAGCGTGAGTGAGAGTGCCAAAGCCCTGGCAATCGAGCGCGGCTATGACCCGGTGTACAGGGCAAGGCCGTTAAAGCGCTACTTGCAATCGACCGCACAAACGCTCATTGCAAAAGAGATATTAAAGGGCGATATCGGTATGGGCTCGCATTTGGTGATTGATGCCGTTGACGGTGAACTTGTTTGTAGGGAAGCGTAAATTCTAATTTACGCCACCCTTGCGGTGGCTAAATTAGAATTTAAGCAGATAGCAGGCAGCAGTTAGCGGTTAGCGAAAGGGCGACACATTCGCACTTGATTGTATTAGTTTGGATTTAATC
>CADBJA010000302.1 GCA_902794945.1 Oscillospiraceae bacterium | reverse complement strand
GGGTGAGGGTGTCCCTCCCACAATTATTCATTATTCAATATTCATCATTCATTAAATTCTAATTTAGCCACCGCAAGGGTGGCGTAAATTAGAATTTACCTCACAAACACCTATTTGTAATTTTTTGTAACCCAATTTTATTTATCGCTGTGATACAATTAAAAACAGAACAAAAAAGTAGAAGGGAAGTGAGAGCATGAAAAAGTTAATTTCGTTATTACTGGTTATCGTGATGCTGGTTTCACTTTGTTCATGCTCTAAAATCAAAAGTTTATTTTCCTCCGGCGAAGAGCAGTCTTTTTCGTATCCGATTGCCGCGATGCCGGAATCGTTAGACCCGCAAATTGCCTCCGGCGAAGCGGAACTGATTGTGATTGAAAACTGTATGGAAGGGTTGGTGCGCCTAAACGAAAAAGGCGAAGTAAAACCCGCCGTGGCAGAGAGTTGGGATATTTCGGCAGACGGTTTGCAGTATACCTTCCACTTAAACCCGGCTGCCATGTGGTCAGTCAATACGGAGGATGAAGAGTTTACCGTAAAAAACTTTAATCAGCATATTACGGCGGAAGATTTTGTGTTTGCCGTATCCCGCGCGGTGAAAAAAGAAACAAAAGCACCCGATTTCAGCGCGGTGTCACTGATTAAAAATGCCGGCAAAATCAATGCTTCCGGCAGTAACGATACTTCCTCTTTAGGCATTAAAGCGATAGATGCGCAAACGCTGCGCATTACACTTGAGAGTGCCAACAGCGAGTTTTTAAAATCGTTAACAAATGCGGTATTTATGCCGTGCAGCAAAGCGTTTTTTGAAGATTGCGCCGGTCGCTACGGCAGGCAGGGCAAATACTTTCTCTCCAACGGCGGCTTTAAGATGCGCGCGTGGAATGAAACCAATATCGTGATGCGTAAAAATGAAACCTACACGCTCTCTAACCCCGCAAAGGCGGATACCGTCACCCTCTACCGTGATGAAAACGCGTATGAGAGTTTTAAAAATAATAATTATGATGCGCTCGCGATTGATGATGAGCATATTGAAGATGCGCTTGCCGATACCTCTTTAAAAGTGCAAACTTATGATGATACGGTGTGGGCATTCGGCGTTAACTGCAAAAGTGAACTCGGTTCCTACCAATCGCTTCGCAAAGCGTTAATGCAGGGTTTTGATAAAAATGCGTTGCAAGCTCCCGCGTGGGCGAGTGAAGCAAAGGGCTTGGTGCCGAACATCTGCACCGCCGGCGGCGAAAATTACCGTGAAGCGGTCGGGGAAGCGGATTATATCTCTTTTCATTCCGACAATGCGCGCGAAAATTATGTTGCCTTTGCCGATAAGTATGAAAATAATACCGATGAAAATGAAATCCCGCCGTTCAGACTCTTGTGTATGCCGGCGTTTGAAAAGAATGCGAAACTGATGGCGCAGAGTTGGCAAATGATTTTCGGCACCGGGTTTGATGTGCGCATTTCGGTGCTCAATTTGGATGAACTGAACGAGAGCGTGCAAAAAGGCGCATTTGACGGCGCGATTTTGCCCGTTAGCGCCGATACGAGTGATGCACTCGTCTTTTTAAAGAAATTTTCTGCCGACAATGCCTTTGGCTATGCTTCGCGTGCGTTTAATGAAAAATTCGATTCATCTCAAAATGCGCTTAACAAATGCAAAACAGGTGAGAATATGCTCTTGAAAGATGCTGCCGTGTACCCGCTTTTTTGCTCAAATTCTTACTATGTGCAGCGTGAAAAAATATCGGGCATTTTCTTCTATCCCTTCGGCGGCAAGGTTAATTTCTTAAATGCGCAGAGGGCAAAATGATGAAGCGAAAAATCATACTTGCTATCACTTGGTCGCTTGTTATCGCTGTTTGTATTACCATATTCATATTTTCGGGTATGGTGGCGGATGATTCCGCAGAGCAAAGCGGCTTTATTAGAGAACTGCTCACCAAAATTTTCGGTGTCGGGTTTACGGAATTTTTTATTCGGAAACTGGCACATATGTCCGAATATGCGGCGCTTGGCTTTTTGAGTTGCTTTGCGTTTGCTTATACATTTAAAAAGGCAAAGCGTTTTTATTTCGGTATATTATTTACATTATTATATGCGATTGGTGATGAAATTCATCAGTTATTTGTGCCCGGCAGGTCGGGGCAGGTGCGTGATGTGTTTATTGATATGGCGGGTGCCCTGTT
>CADBJA010000301.1 GCA_902794945.1 Oscillospiraceae bacterium | reverse complement strand
ATACCGTAACTCTGATAAATAAAAGATCTTTCGACAAGCTCAAGATGACAAAGAAGTAAATAACTTCTTTGTTTCTTTCTTAAGTTGACGCCATTGCCTGCACTGCAGGGAGTCACCCTGACAAGGGAGGGAATTAAATGGTTAAAATTTCAATTCGCACCCGTTCCGCTTCGCTCTAATATTGAATAGATTATATTCGTTCTGCGCATATTTAAGCCAAATATATGATTAAACCTAAACCATTAAAAACAAGTGCAAATGTGTCGCCCTCTCGCTGACTGCTGACTGCTCAAATTCTAATTTAGCTCTGCTAAATTAGAATTTGACATCTGCGCCTATTTTGGTTATAGTAAAGGCAGACTATATTATTTTGGAGTTTTGTATGAAAAAAACATTGTTTTTTGATTGTTCTATGGGTGCGGCGGGCGATATGCTCTGCGCGGCACTGTTAGAGTTATTTGACGCACCGCGGGAAGTGCTAAATGAATTAAACGCTTTTGGCATTCCGCACACGGTGTATGAAATAGAAAATACCGAAAAATGCGGCATTTACGGCACAAAGCTGTGTGTGAAAGTAGCGGGACAGGAAGAAGCAGAAGGCGAACACGCCCCGCATACACATTTCGGACTTAATGATATTGTTTCTGTCATCAACGGCACAAACGCCCCGGCAAGAGTGAAAGAAAAAGCCCTCGGTGTTTACCGTCTGCTTGCCGAGGCGGAAAGTCAGGTGCACCGCACGCAGGTCGAGCACATCCATTTTCACGAACTCGGCACCTTAGATGCCGTAGCGGATATTTTGGCATTTTGTTATTTAATTGAAAAAACGGGTGTAGAGAGAATCTGTGCAAGCGCCGTCCATGTCGGCAAAGGCACGGTGCGCTGTGCGCACGGGGTGTTGCCCGTTCCCGCTCCGGCCACGGCATTACTGTTAAAAGATATACCGATTTACAGTGGCAGCGTACAGGGCGAATTGTGTACGCCTACCGGCGCGGCACTTTTAAAAACATTTGTGGATGCTTTTGGTGATTTGCCACAAATGCGTGTGCAAAAAATCGGCTACGGTATGGGTACCAAAGATTTTGAAACCGCCAACTGTATCAGAATGTTTTTAGGCGAGTCGGAAGATACTCACGAAACAGTATTACAGTTGCATTTTAATGTGGATGATATGACGGCGGAAGAAATCGCCTTCGGCACGGAGCAGATGCTTGAAAACGGTGCGCGCGATGTGTTTTGTGTGCCGGTTACCGCCAAAAAGAGTCGTCCCGGCACACTCATCAATGTGTTATGTATGCCGGAACAGCGAGAAACAATGCTTGCGCTTATCTTTAAGCACTTTTCCACTTTAGGTGTGCGCGAGAGCGTTTGCAAACGCTATGTGCTGGCAAGAGAAATTGTGCCGGTGGAAACGCCGTTCGGTATCATCCATCGCAAAGATGCTACAGGGTTCGGCGTAACAAAGAGTAAATATGAGTATGAGGATTTGGCGCGTGTTGCGCGTGAAAACGGGTGCAGTATTGCGGATGTAAAAAAAGCACTCGACAGTGAGGAAAAACGATGAAAACATCTACAAAAAATTTAACACTGAGTGCCATGTTTTTGGCGATTGCACAGGTATTGCCCTTTATTGCGGGGCAAATCCCGATGATAGGGAAAATGCTTTGTCCCATGCACTTGCCGGTGATGTTGTGTGCCTTTTTCTGCCCGTGGCAGTATGCACTCGCCGTCGGCTTTATCAGCCCGCTGTTGCGCTCGGTGCTGTTCGGCATGCCGGCACTGTACCCCTCGGCAGTCGGTATGGCGTTTGAGCTGGCAAGCTATGCGCTTATTATTGCGCTGCTTTCCGGCAAACTCGGCAAAGATAAGATGTGGAAACTGTATGTTGCCCTCATCACCGCCATGCTCGGCGGCAGAATCGTGTGGGGTGTGATGCAGGTGATATTGCTCGGCATCAAAGGTGATTCATTCACTTTTTCCGCCTTTTGGGCAGGCGGTTTTGTCAACGCCTTCCCGGGAATCATACTGCAACTGATTTTAATTCCGCTGTTGGTGAAGCTGTTTATAAAAAGAGTAAATTCTAATTTATCTGCCTAAGGGCAGATAAATTAGAATTTAAGCTGTTAGCTGTTAGCTGATAGCCGATAGCGAGAGGGTGGGACACCCACACCCGTTTGATAGATGGAAAGATGATTTCTATTTTGCG
>CADBJA010000300.1 GCA_902794945.1 Oscillospiraceae bacterium | reverse complement strand
GCAATTCTCGTGCGGTGGTAACGAATATCATTTAATCAGTTCCATTGTAGAGGCGCAAAGTTTTGTTAGTATTTCGTTTAATTCATCGTTTGGAATATCTTTGTTTCTGTTATTCCATTGCACATAGGTTGCAAGAATGCCGCTGACAACAAATTCAGCGAGGTAATCATTAGAAACAGAATTTGTGGCGGTTTGGTTGACCCATTCCAAAAAAGTATTTTTTAATATTTGCTTCACTTTTATATACAAAGTGGAATGTGCCGTGTTTGACATAAAATACGCAATCAGTTCATCATGCCCCTTTGCCACGAGCTCTACTTGTTTAAAAAATGCATAAAGGTCATGAGAATTGAACTTATGGGCATCTTTTACAACAGAAGAGAGGATTTCGTTAAGCTTTGTTATCAAATCATTATCAATATCTTCTTTTGCTTCATAAATAGAATTGTAGTGAAGGTAAAAAGTTTTTCGACTGATGTCGGCAAGTTCGGTTAATTCCGTTACGGAGATATGGTTGATTGATTTTTCTTTGAGTAACTCAATTAAAGTCTTTTTTATGTTATTCTTTGTTTTTTTTATGCGGCGGTCTTCAGACATAATTCACAATAAGCCTTTCTTTGCGTAATAATGCACAATTTGTCGAAATTTGGCAATTGACCAAATAAATTCACACTTGTATTATAGTACACAGATGAGAATTAGTCAAACAGGTTACAAATATATTTTTTTACAAACAAAAGGGAGAATAGCCAATGGAAAAAATTGCAAATAAGAAAAAACATGCCTTTTCTATTAAAGTGATTACTGCAATATGCGGTTCTTTTTTGTGCGGTGTGATATTCTTAAAAGCACCTTTATGGGGCACGGCGGCACTGATTTCATTTGTCACCGCTCTTGCGGGTTTTGAAATGACGGTTGCCTCACAACTTGTCAGCAATAGATTTTTGCAGGTTGTCGGTATATTCTTTTCTGCTGCTATCCCGTGGCTGGTCTATCTTGATTTAAGCAAGACAATATGGATGTTAATATTATTTTTGTTTGTATTGATTTGCTTTGGTTATTGTGTATTTTTTCAGCCCTCCGTTTCTATTGGTGAGGTGCTTGCCTGTGCGTTTGCCGCATTCGTTTTCCCGATGATTTTGTCGCTGTTTGTTGTTATTAATACGGGAGAAAACGGCAGAAAACTTGTACTGTTGCCTTTGGTGATTGCATGGATGTGCGATGCCTTTTCTCAAATCGTCGGTATGAAGTTGGGAAAACACAAGTTGATTGAAACCATTAGTCCGAATAAAACAGTGGAGGGTTTTATCGGCGGCATTGCAGGTAGTGTTCTAGGCGTTGTAATATATGCATTGATTTTACAATTGATGCAGGTGAGCGTCAATTGGTTTGTGCTTGTGCTTGTTGGTGTTTTGGGTGCATTTTTGGCAGTCCTTGGCGATTTATCCCTTTCATACATCAAAAGAAAGTGTGGCATTAAGGATTTCGGTAGGCTGATTCCCGAACACGGCGGTGTGCTTGACCGCTTTGACAGTGTGATGTTTGTTTTGCCTTTGTGCGTAGCAATGAGTCAATATATTATAAAATGATATTTCGTTTTACAAGTGTTATATTTATGCTTTTTTGTATTTAGTTTTATTGGGCTTTTACAGCCACATCCGAGTGATTTGTCGGTTGACTAAAAAAATTTATTGTGTTATTCTAATACAAATCGTTCTTTAGTGAGTTTAGGAGGAAGCCCTATGCATGAATCGGGCGAAATGTATCTGGAAACAATCTATGTGCTGTCGCAAAAAAATGCCGCGGTACGCTCGATAGATGTTGCCGTGGAAATGGGCTTTTCAAAGCCGAGTGTAAGCAGGGGAATCGGCTTGCTCAAAAAAGGTGAATTCATCACTGTGGATGATAACGGTTACATTACGCTGACAAAAACCGGTCTTGCCTATGCAAAAAAAATTTATGAAAGGCATACGGTTTTAACGGAACTTTTGGTGCGATTCGGTGTGGATGAGAAAATCGCTGCCGAGGATGCCTGCAGAATGGAACATGTCATTTCCGATGCATCGATGGATGCTATCAAAAAGCAAATGAATTAATAAAAAGAAACTACTAGCCCGACGGGAGCCGAACCCAAACAGGTTTATATCGCCTTTTTTTCACTAATACTGCGTTAAAATGCCTTGCAATACGACAGTATTCCCTCACCATT
>CADBJA010000299.1 GCA_902794945.1 Oscillospiraceae bacterium | reverse complement strand
ACTGGCAGCTGGAACGACGAGGGAATCGCGTGGTATGCGTACAACCGTGTTGAGAGCAACCCCGCCGACATCCCGCCTGAGGTCATCCCAACTCCGGTCGACCCTGGAAACAGCGGTTCTGGTTCTACCAGCCCTGGTAACGGCGGTGGTTCTGGCGGCAACTCTGGTTCTACCGATGGGAGCGTCGTCTATGTAACCGCGAGTGGCAAGGGCAAGGTCTACCACAGTACGCCTGACTGCAGGTCGCTTCGCAGGAGCACGCCTGTGGCAATCAGCCTAGCCGAAGCGCAGGCTCGCGGACTCTACGCGTGTCCCAACTGCCATTAGTCGATTCTTTCGCCAGGAAAACTCTCCGTTTGGAAAAGTAAACTGATAAGGTCCCGCGCCGAGTACCGCGTATCCGGCGCGGGACTTTTCTGCAAAGGAGTGGTTCCGTACAATTAATATTGTCGGCGTACCGCTTAACGACCAAGAACTTTTAAACGCAATATATTCCGGTCCGTTCGTTACGCTTGCAAAGGCGGAATTCAGTAACAGCCAGAACGCCAATATTCAAAAGTGGTCTGCGTATATTAGCGGTGACGTAAAGCGTCAGGATTATTTGCGAACAGCTCTGCATTGGGTAAGCCAAGGAAATATTGATGATTATATGAGCAGTCACAGGTTTGATACCAACATTGCAGAACTTAAAACATATTTTAATTCTGTTATTGACTGGGTATCAAGCGTATTTCAAGATGTTGAAAATGAAATGCGCGGCTTAAATTGGGGCGAACTCTATGAAAGATTCCACACAATTGCATACAACCCAAATGAAGTGCATACGGAGCTGAGAGAATTATATGCAGATTTCTATGTTAAAGATAAAAAAGGTATTTTTGAATATATTCTTGGCGGTTGTATTGACACTAAATTGCTTAATGTTCGTATTTTTGACGATGTAACCAAAAAGACTGTTTATGAGAAACAAACACAGGAGGCAAAAAGTGAAAACACATCTAACTGCCCGCTTTGCGCACTTGGTAATGATAACAACAAACAGCGAATCTATAAGCAAAATGAAATGGACGCTGACCATGTTACCGCTTGGAGTAACGGCGGTGCAACAGATATTAATAACTGCACCATGCTTTGCAAAACACATAACCGCGCTAAAGGGAACAAGTAGTTAAATTATATAAACACACAAAAACGAAAATATGCCGGAGTGGCACTCAATGAAAAAAGCAGTTCTTTTGAACTGCTTTTTTGGAGCTGGAGATCGGACTTGAACCGACGACCTGCTGATTACGAATCAGCTGCGCTACCAACTGTGCCACTCCAGCATATTCGGTTTTATTTTGTGCTTTATTATTTTATAAGAAAACGGGCTTCTTGTCAACCTTAATTTTTTATGTTACAATAAAAAACAATCACAAAAAAGGAGGTGCCGTATGAAATATAAATGCCTAATTACCGACCATGATGATACTTTGCTTGATTCCACGGTAGAAATTCACTACCCGTGTATGCTCGATTGTTTAGAGCAGTTGCGCCCCGGCACACCTTTAAGTTTTGATGAATTTGCCTACTACAATTTTGATTTGGGCTTTCATGCCTATGCGACCGATATTTTAAAACTCACACCCGAAGAAAAGGTAAAACAATCCGCCATTTGGCACGAGTGGGTGGATACACACCACGCCGCCTTCTTCCCCCACGCGGTCGAGGTACTCACACGCTTTCAAGATGCAGGCGGGATTGTGGTGGTTTCTTCCCACAATGAGGCAAAGCACATTATAAAAGATTTTGAACACGTGGGCTGCCCCCTACCCGATGCGATTTACGGGTGGGATTTAGATGTCGAAAAACGCAAGCCCTCGCCCTACACGATAGAACAAATTGAGCAACACTTCGGCATCGCGCGCGATGAAATGATTATGCTTGATGATATGAAAATCGGCTACAATATGTGTAAAAATGCCGGTGTAGATTTTATTTTTGCCGATTGGGCACGCAAGCCGCAAAAATTAAGAGACGAAATGAGAGTCCTCGCGCCCCACACCGCCGAAAGTTTTTGGGAAGTAGAAAAAATATTGTTTGAAGATTAAAAAAGAGTTCCGCCGGAACTCTTTTTAATTAGAATTTAAGCTGTTAGCTGTTAGCCGATAGCCGGTAGCGAGAGGGTGGGACACCCACACCCGTTTGATAGATGGAAAGATGATGTCTATTCTTC
>CADBJA010000298.1 GCA_902794945.1 Oscillospiraceae bacterium | reverse complement strand
TTCGGTAAAATCAAGTGCGAATGTGTCGCCCACCACTCTTCTCTCTTCTCTTTTCTCTCTTCTCTTTTATCGAGCGTTAGTGAGATAAACAAGAATTTAGATTACTAAATTCTAATCAAAGGAGGAAAACACCATGATGCCGCTATCCTTAGCAAATACAAATGAAGAATATACCATTAAAAAAGTAGGCGGTAAAACCGAAGTGAAGCAACATTTAAAAGATTTGGGCTTTGTAGAGGGCACCAATGTCAGAGTGGTGTCGGAACTCGGCGGCAGCATTATTATAGAAGTAAAAAATGTGCGTATCGCGCTCAACCGCGATATGGCGGCAAAAATTATGATATAAAACCGGTTAGGAGGCAATACGGATGAAAACATTAAAGCAAACAGCCATCGGCGAAACGGTAAAGGTGGTTAAAATCCACGGCGAGGGCGCTTTAAAACGCAGAATTATGGATATGGGTATTACCAAAGGTGTAGAGATTTATGTTAGAAAAGTAGCCCCCTTGGGTGACCCGATTGAAGTGACACTCAGAGGGTATGAACTCTCTATCCGCAAAGCGGATGCGGATAATATAGAGGTAAATTAGAATTTTTTGGTAAAAAATATTAATTTAGTTGCCGGTCGGCAACTAAATAGTCAACAGTTTACAGAAGACAGTATACAGTTATTGTCGGAAAACCTAATTTGGCAAAATACTTTTTGCGTGTTTTTCAGTTCTATTCTTAGAAAAGACGACACCCTACTAATACAGGTATGGGCGAAGCCCATCCAAAATCTGTTAACTGTATACTGTAAACTGTCAACTAAATTCTAATTCAGCCACCGTAAAGGTGGCATAAATTAGAATTAACAGTTAGAGGGATTTAACTGAAAAATGGCACAAACAATTTTATCACTTAGAAATGTAGAAAAAGTTTACCGCACCGGTCTCAAAGATTTTAAAGCGCTTGACGGTGTGAATTTAGACATCGAACAAGGCAAAATGATTGTCGTCTTGGGTCCCTCCGGCGCCGGTAAATCAACACTGCTCAACCTCATTGGCGGTATGGATACACCCACTGCCGGCAGTGTGTTGGTCGGCGGTGAAGATATTGCCCGCTATTCCGAAAAGAAATTGAGCGATTACAGAGCGCAAAACATCGGCTTTATCTTTCAGTTTTATAACATTTTACCAAGTTTAACCGTAATAGAAAATGTAGAGCTTGTCAGAGAAATCGTACCTACATCCATGCGCCCGATAGAGGCACTCGAAGCGGTGGGGCTTGCCGAACATAAAAATAAATTTCCGGCAGAGCTTTCGGGCGGTGAGCAACAGCGCGTGAGCATTGCAAGGGCAATCGCCAAAAAGCCGAAACTGCTTTTGTGTGATGAGCCGACCGGCGCACTCGATTCCGTAACCGGTGCCACGGTACTCAAACTCTTAAAAGAGCAGTGCGAAGTGCGCGGCACCACCGTGCTCATTGTCACCCACAATGCCCTCATTGCCGATATTGCCGATACGGTCGTGCGTGTGAAAAACGGTAAGATTGAATCGGTTACCGACAATGAAAACCCGAAACCGATTGACGAGGTGAGTTGGTAATGGGCGTACTCGGTGCTAAACTCTTTCGCGATTTGTGGAAAAACAAAGGGCAGTTCATTTCCATTTTCATTATGGTGCTCCTCGGCGTGATGGCGTTTTCCGGCATTCACGCGTATATGGACGGTATGAAAGTAAGCGGCGAGCAGTTTTATGAATCGTGCAATTTGGCGGATTTATGGCTTGCCGGCGAGCGCTTTACGCGTGATGATTTGCAGACCGTTCGGCACATAGACGGTGTGCAGGGCGCAGAGCGCAAACTGACCTTTAAAGCGAATTTAGAAGGCTATAAAAATACCTCTATGGAGGTAAACTTTATTGAATCGAACAACATTTCAAAATTCCATGTCACGGCAGGCACGGGTTTTGATGTAAATAAAAAAGGCGTGTGGGTCGATGCTTACCTTGCGAGTGCACGCGGTATTCGTGTGGGCGATACGATTTCGCTCACATATGAGGGTTACACCCTCACCGAACCGGTTTTGGGGCTCATTTACACCCCCGACCATGTGTATTTTATAAAAGATGAGGCATCAATTTTCCCAACGCACGATGACTATGGCTTCTGCTATATGTCCGTGAATGAATTTCCGAAACAAGCCGTGTTTGATGCAGTGCGTGAGTATGTTCGC
>CADBJA010000297.1 GCA_902794945.1 Oscillospiraceae bacterium | reverse complement strand
CACTCACAAAAGGTGATATCAGTGACGGTATCAATAACTACGGTACCAACTCTAAAGTGCTTGTTTATGCCGGCATCTTTTTAGCATTCGGTCAAGGTTTGGTCGGCTTTGCCGATGACTATATTTCTGTTGTCAAAAAGAAAAATGAAGGTTTAACGCCTATGCAAAAAACACTGGGTTTGGTCATCATCGGCTTCGGTTATCTGTTGGCGCTGTATTTGAGCAAAAATACATGGTTCTATCTGCCGTTTGCTTCCGGCGAACATATGGTCGTGGAGTTGAGTGGCAGCATCGGCGGCGGTCTTCTCTTCTGGCTTGGCGGTATTTTTCTTGTTTACGGTTTTGCCAATGCCGTGAATTTGACGGACGGGATTGACGGACTTTGCGGTTCCGTGACAACCGCCGTGAGTATCGGTATGTTGGTGATTTCCGTTTTGCACAAGTTTGCAGGTGTATCTATTTTTGCAGCAGCGATTGCCGGCGCTTGCGCAGGCTATTTGATTTGGAACCATTACCCCGCAAAAGTATTTATGGGTGATACCGGCTCGTTATTCCTCGGCGGTGCTGTGGTGGCATTGGCATTTGCCTTGCATATGCCCTATATCATCCTCATTATGGGAATTGTGTATGTGTGTGAAACCGGTTCTGTCATGTTGCAGGTTTCTTACTACAAACTGACAAAAAAGATTTATAAGGATAAAGATGAAAACGGCAATATCGTAGGCAGAAGAATCTTTAAGATGACTCCCATCCACCATCATTTTGAGTTGAGCGGATGGAAAGAAAATAAAATCGTTGCCGTATTTTCACTCGTTACCTGCATTGCCGCTGCCATCGGCATCGCAATTGCGTATTTCGGTATTTTTTCACGATTAAAATAGGTGGTTAATTTGGAAAAAACGATGAATGAAAAAGCGCTTCCCGCTTCCAAAAAAAGAAAAAAAGGTTTTTTGAAACGCTTTACAGCAAAACTGCGTGATGCATTTACCTATTCAAAACAGGGCAGAATTGATATGCCGTTCTTCATTTTGGTGATGGTGTTGCTCACCATCGGCTTGATTATGATGTTTTCGGCATCTTTCGTTTCGGCTTTGTACAACACACCCAACCACGACAGTTTCTATTATATTAAGCGGCAACTTATTTTTGCCGTTTTCGGCTTTGGCGGTATGATTTTGGTATCGGCAATTGATTACAAATTAATCCGTAAACTGACTGTGCCGTTGTTTCTTGTGACAGTTGGTCTGCTTATTTTTGTGCGTACGCAACCACCGGTGGACGGTGTGTACCGTTGGATTGATCTCGGTGTGTTTACCATTCAGCCCTCGGAAATTGCAAAATTTACCATTGTGGCAGTTCTTGCCCACCTGATTGCAAAGTTCCCGAACCGTATGAATGATATGAAATTCATCGGACTTTTAGCCTTGATTTTGGGTACATTTGTAGGCTTGTTAATGCTTGAAAAGCACCTTTCCGGTACGGTATTGATTTTTGCTATCGGGTTATGCGTAATGTACGCCGGCGGATTGTGGAGTAAGCACAAATGGGCATTGCCGGTATTGATTATATTCGGGCTTGTCGTTTTAGGTGTTATGGTATTCTTGATTTATAAATTCCCAAGCATTAATGAGCATGCTTTTGTCAGAATCAAGGCATTGTTTGATAAAGATTATGACCCTCTCGGTGCAAGGTGGCAGACCAATAATTCTTTATATGCCATCGGTTCCGGCGGATTGCTCGGCTCCGGTCTCGGTCAGTCTATGCAAAAGTACCTGTATGTATCCGAACCGCAAAATGACTTTGTATTTGCCATTGTGTGCGAAGAACTCGGTTTTGTTGGCGCAGTTTTAATTTTAGGGCTGTTTATGTTACTCATTATCAGAGGCTTTATGATTGTGACAAGAGCCAAAAACACCTATGCCTCTTTGCTTGTGTTGGGCATTGTGGTACAACTGGGCATACAGGTGATACTCAATGTTGCCGTGGTATCGGATTTAATACCGAACACCGGTATTTCACTGCCGTTTTTCTCTTACGGCGGCACATCAATATTAATGCTGTTACTGGAAATGGGCGTTGTGCTCTCGGTTTCGAGAACAGCGAGAATGGAAAAAATATAAGTAAATTCTAATTTACGCCACCCTTGCGGTGGCTAAATTAGAATTTAATGAATGATGAATATTGAATAAGAACCTGCCACAAAGTGTCAGAACCTTGGCG
>CADBJA010000296.1 GCA_902794945.1 Oscillospiraceae bacterium | reverse complement strand
ACAAAAAACAAAAAATACAAATGCATTGAAATCCGGTCAATCAAAGTCCGTTGCAAAAACAAACAGTGCCAAACAAACCGTCAAAACAGGCGTGAAAAATGCGCGTAAAACTTTAACAAAAAAAAGCGCTGTCAAAAAGGTGCGCAATGCCAAAGCACCTAAAAATATCAGTATTTCATTTTTAGGCGGTTTGGGTGAAATCGGTAAAAACATTACCGTGTATGAGTATGACGGTGAAATCATTATCGTGGATTGCGGTTCGGCTTTTCCGGATGGGAATATGCACGGGGTAGATGCCGTGATTCCGGATTTTACTTTTTTAAAGGAAAATGCTTCCAAAATTAAAGCGATACTCATTACTCACGGTCACGAGGATCATATCGGTTCGTTGGCGTATTTAATGAAAGAGATTGATGCACCGATTTACGGCACGGCATTAACCATCGGTTTAATCGAAATCAAGTTAAAAGAACACGGTTTGTTAAATACCTGTACACTCAAGCGTTTTCATGCGGGCGATGTGTTAAAAATCGGTAAGTTTGAGGTGGAATGTATTCATGTGAACCACTCCATTCCCGATGCGGTCGGCTTTGCCATTAAGACCGGCGCCGGTGTAATTGTGCAAACCGGTGACTTTAAAATTGATACCACGCCGATTGACGGGGAAGTGATTGATTTGCCCCGTTTTGCGCAACTCGGTAAAGAGGGTGCGTTGGCGATGTTGCAAGACAGTACCAATGCCGAAAAAGAGGGCTACACCTTATCCGAAAGTATGGTCGGCGGCACATTTGAAGCGCTCTTTAGAGAAGCCGGCAAACGGCGCATTATTGTTGCAACCTTTGCTTCTAATGTGCACCGTATCCAACAGATTATGGATGTGGCAAAATCGCTCAAGCGTAAAGTTGCCGTTATGGGCAGAAGTATGAGCAATATTGTAGCACTCGGTGAAGAACTCGGTTATTTAAAAGTACCCAAGGGATTGCTTATCACAAAAGAAGAAATCAAGAACTATCCCGACCATAAATTGGTGCTCATTTGCACCGGCTCTCAAGGTGAGCCGATGGCGGCGCTCTCCAAAATGGCTTTGAGCGAACACCGTCAGGTTGAAATAACGCCGAATGATTATGTGGTGATTTCTTCCAGACCGATTCCCGGTAATGAACGCGGTGTCGGCAATGTCATTAACGGCTTAATTCAGCACGGCGCAGAAGTGATTTATGAAAATATGTACCAAACGCACGTTTCCGGTCACGCCTGTGCGGAAGAATTAAAAATGATGATAAGCCTTGTAAAGCCCAAATTGTTTATTCCCGTACACGGTGAGCAAAAGCATTTAAAAAAGCATGCGGCTCTGGCTTCTAAAATGGGCTATCAAAATAAAAACATACTCATTCCCGAAAACGGTATGAAATATGTGATTAATTCCAAAGGAGCGGTAGTATCTGCCGAAAAAATCCCGTCGGGTGTTACTTTTATTGATTCTTCCGGTTACGGTGATGTGGAATCTATTGTATTGCACGACAGAAGCAGGCTCTCCTCCGCCGGCATGATTAGTGTTGCCGCTGCGGTAGATATTCATTCCCGATTCCTGCTTGCAGGTCCCGAGGTAACCTCAAGAGGTTTTGTGTATATGAAAGAGAGTGAAGAACTCATTGCCGCGATTGAGCGCAGAAGTGAAGAAGTGATTGAAGAATTTTTGCGTGGCAGAAATTATGATGTGGGTGCGTTGCGCAATAAACTTGCCAAAGAAATCTCGAATTTAATTTTCAGGCAAACCAAGCGCAACCCGATGATATTGCCCGTAATTATGGAAGTATAAAATCCCCAAACCGCTTAATTCCCACCCTTGTCGGGGAAGTCGGCACACGCAGTGTGACGGAGGGGGGCATAATCTGCAAGCGAATCCTGCAAAAGACCTGCGGGATTCACATAGAAGAGAGAAAAGTGAAGGGAGGGGACATCCGCTCCGTTTCACTCTAAGTTATAGAAAGGTGATACAGATGAAAGTAGTATTGTTACAAGATGTAAAATCATTAGGTAAAAAAGGCGATGTTGTCAACGCCGCCACCGGCTATGCCAGAAACTTTTTGCTTGCCAAAGGGTTAGCGGTAGAGGCAGATGCCAAGGCGATGAATGAAGTGAAAACCAAGCAAGCCGCTGCCGATTATCATAAGGCGGAAGAACTCAAAGCGGCACAGGCACTTGCCGATAAAATGAACGCCCAAACCATT
>CADBJA010000295.1 GCA_902794945.1 Oscillospiraceae bacterium | reverse complement strand
TGTTTGGTTTTAATCCAAGATTGGCTTAAATATGCGCATAATAGATATTATCTTTTCATCTATCAAACGGGTGAGGGTGTCCCTCCCTCAATTATTCATTATTCATCATTCACTATTCATTACAAATAGGAATTTGCTTCACAAATTCCTATTTGATTTTTTGCTTGCATACATCGCTCAACGCACACTGTTCGCACTTTGCCTTGCGTGCCGAGCACAGTGCTCTGCCGTGCAAAACAATGCGGTGGCAAAAATCGGAACTCTCACTTTCGGGAATGAGTTTGCGCAACTGCATCTCAATCTTCAATGCCGGGTTGCTCTCGTTCTCTTTCACGGTGCAAAGCCCCATACGCTGTGAAATGCGTATCATATGTGTATCGACCACATAACCGTCTTTGCCGTACACATCACCGCAAATGAGGTTGGCGGTTTTTCTGCCAACACCGGGCAATTTGGTTAACTCTTCAATCGAATCCGGCACTTTGCCGCCGTATTCACTTTGTATCATTTTGCACAGCCCCGAAATGTTTTTGGACTTGGAGTTATAAAAGCCGCAAGAGCGTATGTATTCGCCGATTTCTTCCACATCCGCCTCACAAAAAGCATCTAAATCGGGAAAACGCGCAAAGAGCGCCGGTGTCACTTTGTTCACGCGCGCATCCGTACACTGTGCCGATAACACCACGGCAATGAGCAGTTGCAACGGGTCATTATATTGCAATGAACACAGTGCATCGGGGTACATCTGTTTCATTTTTTCGACAATGGCTGCCGCCCTCTCTTTTTTGGTCATAGTGTGCCTTCCCTTTTCATCTCGTTTAATTTCATCACGATGGCAATGGTCTTGCCGTCTTTAATCGTGCCGTCCATCACATACTTCACGGCATCGCTCAACTTGATTTTTAACACTTCCACAAACTCGTCACGGTCCAAATGCTGTTCGCCGAAATGCAAGCCCTTTGCCGCATATAAATAGATTTTTTCATTGCAGTACCCGCAAGTGGGGTAAAACACGCCCAAATTGATGAGTGTGTCTGCCGTGGCACCGGTTTCCTCTTTGAGTTCGCGCATACCGGCTGCCGCCGTATCGGCATTTTCACCTTTTTCGAGTTTGCCGGCAGGCAGTTCCAGTATCACCTCTTCGTACGAATAGCGGAATTGTTTAATAAAAATCAACTCTTCTTCATCCGTCAACGCGCCCACACAAACCCCGCCGTTGTGGTCGATGATATCGCGCGTGGCTTTCACGCCGTTCGGGCACAGCACTTCATCAATTCTAAAAGATAAAATATTACCCTTGTGTGTTTCTATATTTTTAATAAATTTTTCTTCTAAATTCATTTTCTTTGCCCTTCCACTGCAAGATTGATATTATTTTAACATATTTATACCTCAATTTCCATACAATTTAACAATGATAAAAACAAAGGAGAATATTTTATGTTTATGTCCGCCTTGTGGGATACAATTTTTATGTTAAATGATACCTATCGGGATGTTTCCGTTTTTTTAATTGATAACCATATTCCGGCACTGCGCTTCGGTGATACGGGGAAACCGGTAGTTTTTGCCGCGGGTTTCGGTGCCGATGAGTGGCAATCGAGCGTGATGTTGCTCACTTTTTTTGAAGATTTGCTGCGCCACGCCGAAAGCGGCAAAACGCTCTCGGGCATTGCCGTGCGCAAAGCTTTTAAAAAACGCTCGGTCATCGCCGTGCCCTGTGTGTGCCCGCCGAAAATGAAATATGAGGGAGAAACGCTAAAACCTGCCGATTTATCGGCATTTGCAAAATACCTCTCCTTTCACCCGGCGCAAATGCTCGTTTGTGTGCAGGATGAAACGGGCAGTGTGTTTTCGGCAAAAGCAAATGAAAAGTTGCCGACAGACAGCGATACCGTTGCCAAAATCTTATGCGCCTGCTCCAAATTAGACCTGCTCGAACAGGCGGACAGTGTCGGCACCCGCTTTTGCGAGTGGACGAGTGCACACGCGGCACTGCCCTCTTATGTGATTTCACCGCCCGCAAAAGATATTGCGGCACTGCCGTATACATACAAACGGCTCGAAGAAACCTTCACGGTTTCGGCATTGTTATAAATGGCATCACAAAAGGATAGGGGAACCTATCCTTTATTATTTAAAGGCTCTTTTCCTAAAACCGTGAAATCAAAGAAAAATCTAAAACGCAACAGAAGTTGCAAATAGTTGTTTTCTTTGCAAACAGATGAGGAGTAGAAGC
>CADBJA010000294.1 GCA_902794945.1 Oscillospiraceae bacterium | reverse complement strand
GTCGCCCGCTCGCTGACTGCCGACTGCCGACTGCTTAAATTCTAATTTAGCCACCGCAAGGGTGGCGTAAATTAGAATTTACCCGCATAATTTCCAATTTTCTCCGCACCCTAAAAAGGGTGATAGTATGGATGCATATTGGTTGGATGCCGAACACAGCATTCGGTACCGAGAAGAGATTGAAAACACTGCCGTAAATGCACAGCTTATTCAGGCATATTTACAACAAAGTGATGATTTTATCACTTCCTCATTGCATTTCTGTGCTGTTACGGCACATCTTTTTTGTATAGACGGTTTGGTCAAAGACAGTGTGGTGGATGAAAATATTTTGTCCGCCTTTCATGAATTAGATGCATTTAAAACCTGTAAAAGTGAAAAAGAGGCGGTAAAACTCATTGAAAGCGGTCTTGTCAATCACACCTCCGTGAAAAAAGTCGGTTCGCTCAAAGCTGCTGTTGAGGGCATACTCAGCGCCAATTTTGTAATGGTGTTTAATGCATGCCGCTGTGCCTTTGTGTTTGATGTAAAGGGCTTTAATGCGAGAAGTATTGAAGAACCCGAAAGCGAAGGCGTGATTAAAGGTTCTAAAGACGGCTTTACCGACCCCATACGCCTGAATACTGCCATTGTACGCAGGCATATTCGCTCCCACCATTTGGTGATTGAGCAAATAGAAATCGGCACCGTATCCAAAACCACGGTGGCGCTTATTTTTATGCAAAATATTGCAAACCCCTCTTTGGTGCAGACAGTGCGTGAGCGCATCACCGGCGCGGACATTACCTCACTTGTATCTCTCGGACAGTTGGAAAAAGCGATTAGTGCAAAGCAATTTGCATTGGTGCCTACCGTGATGCATACCGAGCGTGCCGATAAACTGTGCGCCAATGTTTTAAACGGCAAGGTGGCGGTATTGACAGACGGTTACCCTGTCGGCTTTATCACCCCGGCAAATCTTGCTATGTTTATGCAGGCACCGGAGGATTATGCCGCCTCACCGCTATATGCCTCGTTTGTGCGCATCATTCGTTACATCTGTTTGGCGGTCAATTTGCTGTTGCCGGCGCTCTACATTGCCGTTGCCAACTTTTCGTGTGAGATTTTGCCGGCAAAACTCGCGCAGTCCATTATGCAGGCAAAATTCGGTATGCCTTTTTCCACCTTTACCGAGGTTGTTCTGATGCTTATTGCGTTTGAAGTCTTGATTGAATCGGGTTTGCGCTTGCCCAACGGGGTAGGGCAGGCGGTGAGCATTGTATCGGGGCTGATTGTGGGGGATGCGGCGGTGAGTGCCAAACTGGCTTCCCCCGCTGTTGTGATGTTAACCGCCATTGCCGGCATTACCAGTTTTGTGTTGCCGTACCAAAGCCTTGCCAATGCGTTAAGAGTGATACGCTTCGGGCTTGTGTTCGCAGCAGCGGCAGGCGGGTTATATGCTGTCGGTATCGGCATCACTATCCTGATTTTCTATTTTAACAGTATAGAGAACTTCGGCTTGCCGTACCTCACGCCGTTTTCCACCGGCAGTGTGCGTACTTGGGTTCAAGATACTTTTATCAGGAGGTTGCGCAGTGGTCAAAAAGATTAAAAGCGTGCTTGCTGTTTTACTGTGCGCAGCGTTTGCCGTGATTCCGCTTTCGGGCGTGAAAGATTCCTTCGGGGTGCAAAATGTTGAAAAAAGCGCTATGGTCAAAAGCATCGGCTTTGATACGGAAGGCGAAAATATTATCTCTTATGTGCAAAGCGTGATTGATGACAGTTCGGCATTTCATACACAGGGGCTTATCAGCGCTGCCGGCTGCAGTTTTGCCGATGCGGAAAAGAAAGCGCAGATTTTGGCAGATAAATACCTTTCTTTTTCATATGCGCGGCATTTTTTAATCGGTATGCCCACAGCCAAGTCGGGTATAGGTGAGGTGATGGCGTTTTTGCTTGCCTCGCCCGTGTTGCAACTTTCCTCTTATGTTTACATTTGTGAGGGGAGCGCCAAAACGATGTTAGAGAAGATTAGTAAAGACAGTATTTCTACCAACGAGGTGTTGACCAACCTGAACCTTGCCGGTAAAGAAGAGGGGTATTATTACCCTGTCACGGTGTTGGAACTTGCCAAAGCGTGGCGCGAGGGGCAGTGTATAGCCGTACCGGTTATCGGCGAAAAAGAGTCAGGCACCAATACCACCAAGAAAACAGTACCGGTGTTTAAAGGCTATGCCGTCATAGAGGATAACCGTATTGCTGCCGGTTTAA
>CADBJA010000293.1 GCA_902794945.1 Oscillospiraceae bacterium | reverse complement strand
CCTTTTCCCTGTTCGAGTGCGATACCGGCAACTTTAGAATCCTGCTCGGTAAAGCCCTCTACCGCATCTATCATAATCACACATACATTGGCGCGCTCCACAGCCATTTGCGCGCGCAAAATGCTGTATTTTTCAATTTGATTGTCTACCCTGCTTTTTCTGCGCAAGCCGGCAGTATCAATAAAGGTAAATTTACCGTATTTATTTTCAATAAAGGTATCGGTTGCATCTCGCGTGGTACCTGCAATATCGGACACAATCACGCGCTCTTCACCGGCAATTTTGTTAACAAGCGAAGATTTGCCGGCATTCGGTTTGCCGATGACGGCAACTTTAACACTGTCATCCTCCGCATCGTCCATTTCGCTGAAAGCGGGAATTTCATCACACACGGCATCAAGCAAATCGCCCGTACCCAAGCCGTGAACGGATGAAACGGCAATCGGGTCACCCAAACCGAGGTTATAAAACTCATAAAATTCAGGAGGATTTTCTCCGATTTTATCGCATTTATTAACACAAAGTACGACCGATTTGCCGCTTTTGCGCAACATAGAGGCAATTTCACTGTCTGCCGCCATAATGCCGGAATTAATATCGCACACCAACACAATGACCTGCGCACTGTCTATGGCAAGGTTTGCCTGGCGACGCATTTGCGAAAGAATAATATCATCACTCTCGGGCTCAATGCCGCCGGTATCAATGAGCAACAGCCCCTTACCGCGCCACTCACACTCACCGAAAATACGGTCGCGGGTGACACCGGGGGTATCATCTACTATCGACAAGCGTTTGCCGATAAGTTTATTAAATAATGTGGACTTGCCGACATTGGGTCTGCCCACAATGGCAATTACGGGTTTCATAGTGCTTCTCCAAGTATTGTTTCAAGTAACTCCGCCCCATCGTTTGCCACCGGCACCACCGGAACACCGAGCGTGTGTGAGAGTTCTTGTAACGAAACATCATCTAAAAAGATTTCTTCATCATTTTTTAACATCGCTTTCGGTATCAAAAGCATATTTCCCAAAACTTTCCCCTCAAATTCCTTTAGCAAATCGGAGCCGGTTAACAGACCGGAAACATTGATTTTAGAACCGAAAAAGCGATTTTTGACCGCTACAACACTAACAGAAATATTATAACATTTTTTATGTAATAAATCAACCAAATATTGGAATAAAGGCGCCGATGCTTCCCCTGCCGCAAGGGTTACATTAACCTGCTTATCGGTGGGGCTTATCTGTTCTAATGCCGCGATAAATTCTTCACGCATCATCGCCCACATCCCCACACCGTTTTCAAGTTGCGGAAATTCTTCATAAAAGTCACTGTCGGGAATATCTTTGCCGGCTTTTAAATAAAACTCATCTGCCGCAAACACAAGCCTTGTGCCGAACTGCTTTAAAAAGCGTGCACCGTATTCTTCTGCGATTGCAATCACCTGTGCAGCGGTTTCGGCGCTATACGGCTCTATGGGGTACAAGCCCTCGCGGTAATCGGTAAGCCCTACCGGTACCAATGCGACTGACTGCAGTTCGGGAAAATATTTTTCGAGTGCATCGAGTGAAAAGCGCAGTTCTTCCCCATCGTTAATGCCGGGGCACAGTACCAGTTGCACATTCATTTTAATGCCACCGCGCTTTAAATCATCTAAGTAAGAAAGCACTTTGCCGGCACGGCGGTTCCCCATCATCTGTATGCGCAGTTCCGGATTCATTGTGTGCACCGATACATTAATGGGTGAAATATGCATTTTGATAATGCGGTCAATTTCACGCTGTGAAATGTTGGTTAAAGTTAAATAATTGCCGAATAAGAAAGAAAGCCTTGCATCATCATCTTTAAAATACAGGGTATCACGCATACCGGGCGGCAATTGGTCAATAAAGCAAAAAATACACTTATTGGCGCAACTGCGTTCTTTATCCATCAAATAGTTTTCAAAGTTTAAACCGATATCATCATAAACATTCTTTTTAAGTTTCACGGTTTTAAGCCTGTTTTTCTTACGAAAAACAAGCTCCAGTGAATCCTCCGCCGCATAAAAATTATAATCGAGAAAATCGTGAATCTCATTGCCATTGATGGAAACAAGTTCCATACCCGGTTTCACCTTTCTTTTTAGCGGCGAATATTTATCGACTTCAAAAACTTTAACACTCATAGTCCTTTATTCAAATTCTAATTTACGCCACCTTTACGGTGGCTAAATTAGAATTTAAGCAGATAGCAGGCAGCAGTTAGCGGTTAGCGATTGGGCGACACATTCGCACTT
>CADBJA010000292.1 GCA_902794945.1 Oscillospiraceae bacterium | reverse complement strand
TGCGCTTCTACCACTCATCTGATTGCAAAGAAAACAAATATTTATAATTTTTGTGTTGTATTAAATTATGTCCAATTTCACGGTTTTAGGAAAAGAGCCTCCCCAGATACGCCGTTTTTTGCCATTAAAATGCGGTTTTAAGTATCAAAAAAGGATATCCTCTTATGAGGATATCCTTGAAATGGGTATAAGGAGTCGCAATTTATGTGTTCTCACGGTCTTTTGCGCTCTCATAATCATAACAATAATCGTGTAAATGCTCCGGTAAAATGCCAATAGTGCGTGTATAATCATATTGCATATCCGCCTGGAAAGTTTGGAAGAAAGAATCATACATATACTTTTCATTACACACCTTTAAAACCTTTTCGGAGGTCACCCTTGCCCGGTTGTAAGAAAGGAGGGTATCGCTCTTAGGATTATTGACGGAATAATAGTGCTTAATATTTTGCCTGCCCCATAATTCACACAGTTTTGACTGGGCGCGGGCTTTGATATCACCCTTGCCTTCGGTGGCAAATTTATATACGTACTCCACCGCACTGTCGCCGACTTCATCAATGAAGCCGCCGTCCGTATCTAAAATAGCGAGGTTTCCGGCTTTGTATTGCTCAAAATTATATTTTGTGATGCGGTAATCGATATCCATATACCCTACCGCAATCAGCACCGTAGCGGCGCACACGGCAATCATTTTCATATACGGGAATTTAGAGGCAAAGGTGCGAATGATCAGCGCCACAAAAACGATGGCAAGTAACACAATAAAGATGCTTGTTAACACCCTTTTGCGGGTAAGCCCGTAAAGAGAGATGTATAAATACATTTTAGAAAACGAGGATGCCGCAATCACAAGCGAGACCACCGCAATAAAGGTTTGGAAGAGTTTCAAAAGCGCACTGCTCCCCTTGCTCTCCGCCTTCACAAACGCCATAGAGAACATAATAAATACGGCGTTTAAGGCGCAGATGGCACACAACTCGAAAAAGCCTTTGCGTGCATAGTCGCTTGCCGAGTAGTTTTCGGGCAGAATACCGCGAAATGCCGAGAAGAAATAGGCAAGTTGTGCAAATAAATAAACCAAAAACACAAGTGATATCACGCTCAAAACCGTGATGGCAATAGCGGCAGGAAAGCACTTATGGTCTTTTTTAACAACCGGCTTTCTGTCACGGTTCACAATACCGTGACGGTAAGCAAACGCCGGTGAAAGTAATAACGGGAATAAGATGATGCCGAGTATCAGTTTCACCACGGATAACAAAAGATTGGAAAACAGTTTACCGATTAAGCCTTTAAATGCCGGGTCGGCATTAGAAAGCAACACAATAAGAATTGCCGCAATCGGCACGGAAATCAAAATACCGAGTAATATATGACCGGTTTTTACTTTCGATTTGGCTTGCCCCGGTGCATTTTGTTGCTTTTTATCGGCAAACACACTTTTAAACGGTTCGCTGATAAACTCAAACGGGGTTACAATCACAAAGCGTGCCGCATCCAAAACCGAGCCGATTTCACCTGCGTGAAACAAATTCTGCTTTGTATTTAATACAAAATATAATGCGTTGGCAAATGCCATAAAAATGAGCAGCGCCGCGTTAATCACTTCATCATTATACAGTGTAAACACACCACTTGCCGCGAGAGATAAAAGACCGAGCAAAACAGTATATACACTAAATTTCGGTTTGGCTTTTGAGAAAATATACACATTTTCCAAAACAAACCAAAGCGCAAATGCCACGGTAAAACCGAGTTTAAAGAAACCGGCAAAGAATACCGCGTGCACGGCAAAAACGGAAAACGCCAATGTTAAAATCATAAACACCGCATCAAACCCGTTGCCGACTACCGGCGGGTGCTTTACTTTGCGCGGATACGGCGGGTACGGCGGTTGTTGCCCCTGCGGCGGCACAGTGCCCCCATATGGCGGCGGATATGTATTTTGATTTGTGTTATAAGAAGTATTTGTTGTATTCATTACAATTCTCCTCCACTAAAAATCCTCAAAACTATTATGGGTATAAGGAGTCGAACCTTTCAGGTTTTGGTCGCCTCTTTTTCACTACTGCTTCGTTAAAAAGCCTCACAATGCGTCAGCATTCCCTCGTTTTTTGCCTTGCATTAGTAAAAAATAGGCTGACCAAAACTGCGAAGCATCTCTCGCGCAGGAAGTTTTGTACTAATTTGCTTGATATTGATGCCGCTTGGCGCGGGGCAGTAGTATTATCACGCAAGTACGGTTTTTATTTGCTAATTTGTTTGCATACTGCGTTAAAAA
>CADBJA010000291.1 GCA_902794945.1 Oscillospiraceae bacterium | reverse complement strand
ACTCCTTTGGTACATGTTTTTTTGTGGTGATTAACATTATACCATAGTTTAGGTGTAACTTCTCTTTTTATTGGTTCACATCATTTTAACACATACATATTTTAAATATATACCTTTTAACGCTCGTCCAAACAAACTACACAAGAGAAAAAAGTTTACTGCGCAATTCTTTTCGGGAACCCCCTTATTTTGAAAACGGCATAGTCGGCGGAAGGGTAATGATATAATGCAAGGCGCAGCCTTGCCACCACTATTTTTCTTTCTTCTTTTTTTTCTTCTTTGCGAGCAAAGCGAGCCTACCTATGCATTATGCATTGTGAATTATGAATTGCGCCTTATTCTTCGCGGGGGCGAAGAATGATTGCTTTGAATGGAATGAAAGCGCCGCTAATTGAGATGACAGTGTGCTATTTTTGAGCGAAGCTTTACTTTGTGTAAGGCAAACGAAAAAAGAGTGCACTGTCGCTCAAGAAGCAAGCTTTCATCCATGAGAATCAATTATTCTTCGCCTTTTACCCCTGCTTCGTAAATTTCAATAACCTCTTTAGACGGTTTCTTATCAATCAGGGTAACCACAACGGCACAGAGAAGCCCTGCGGCAAAACCGGGTGCGAGCTCGTAAACACCGGTGGATTCGGTTAAGAAAATGAGCCAGAGCACATCGACAATGGCACCGCCGAGCACGCCGGCAATGGCGCCTTTGTATGTAAAGCGTTTCCAGAAAAGGGACAGAATAATCACCGGACCGAACGCAGCGCCGAAGCCGCCCCATGCATTCGATACCATATCCATAATGGACGAAGCAAATTTGCTCTCACCCGAAAGCCCGCTTTTGGCGATGAAGAAGGCGACGATGGCAACCACGGCAACCACGCCTCTGCCGACCCAAAGCATTTCTTTTTCGGATGCATTTTTACGAAATACCGGCTTGTAAATGTCGCTGGTAAATGAGGACGATGCCACCAGCAACTGGCTGTCTGCCGTGCTCATAGCGGCGGCAATAATTGCCGAGAGCAGAACACCCGCAATAAAGCCGGGGAATAAGGTTTTCACAATTTCAATAAAGATTCTCTCTTGTGTGCCGCCTTCCACAAGCCCTGCACCGAGAACGGTTTTTCTTGCCATCAATGCAATCACCACAGCGGCACCGAGGGTTAAAATAACCCAAATAATCGCAACGGTCGCGCTCTTTTTGACTTCTTTGGCTTTGCGAATACTCATAAAGCGCACCAAAATGTGCGGCATACCGAAGTAACCGAGTCCCCACGCAAGGCCGGAAAGAATATCCTGCCACGAAGCGGTGAAGGGGTTGAGTGAAAAGTTTTCGCTACCGGCAATCGCCTGCATGGCACCCACTTCAATTTTGGGGCTGACTACCATCATAATCGGCACAGCAAGCATGGCAATGAGCATTAAAATGCCCTGGAAAAAGTCCGTCCAACAAACGGCTTTAAACCCGCCCGAGAAGGTATATACAATAATGATAGCGGCAAAGATAAACAGTGCCAAACTCTCGTGACCCTGTAATGCCGGAATAAATGATACAAATACGGTTTCGCCTGCCACAAAGCCCGATGCCACATAAATGGTGAAAAACACCAAAAAGACAATGGCGCAAATGATTTGCAGTGCCTTGCTTTGTGTGGCAAAACGGTTTCTTAAATATTGCGGTAAAGTGATGGAATCATTGGCGGCAACCGAAAAATTGCGCAACCTTTTTGCTACAAAAATCCAGTTGGCAGCCGTACCGAGCGCAAGCCCGATACCAATCCAAACCTTGCCCATACCGAACGCCAAAATACTGCCCGGGAAGCCCATCAGCAGCCATCCGCTCATATCGGACGCCTGTGCGCTCATGGCGGTGACCCACGGTCCCATACTTCTGCCGCCGATAAAATACTCTTTTTCTCCTTTTTGCCCTCTCATGAATATAAAGCCGACAACCAACATTGCCACAAAATAAATGATGAAAGCGGCAAGAATTGACCATTTCATAGTCTTTTCCCCCTCGGCTGAAACCAGCCGACCTTTCCTTTTCTTTCTATTTTAGAATTAAATTTTGAATTTAGAATTTTGAATTTTGAATTGCGGTGGCGTTGCTGCGCAACGCATTATAATTGGGTGCGAATGTGTCGCCCACAATTCTTCTTTTTTCTTTTTTCTTTCTTCTTTCGGGCGGATGATATCCGCCCCTACAAATAGAGCGAAGCGGAACGAGTGTGAGTGCCTCACCCTCAATTAGCACTGAAAGTGCGGCTTCATTAGGCGACTTGTCGCCGACTTCATT
>CADBJA010000290.1 GCA_902794945.1 Oscillospiraceae bacterium | reverse complement strand
TTCCGTTTACAGGCAGTTTACGGATGTAAGCACCTTTATTGCCGAAGTCAATAAATTGTTAAATAGATAAAATTTTTCCCTTTTTTAAAATGATAGTCGCAAGGCTATCATTTTATTTTTTTCCACCTATATTTTTTCACCGCCGGCAAAAAATATGTTAAGGGGTGAAAAGTTGAAAAATGTAAAAAACATATTATCGCTCATTTTGGTGATTGTGTTTGCGGTGTTTGTTTCAAATTATGATGAGGGCACGCAAGCCGCCGCAAGCCTCAGTATGCATATGGTCAGCGTAAGCGGTGAGAGTTTTGGTATTAAAATGCACACCGCGGGTGTATTGGTCATTTCCACTGCCGAGGTACAAACCGAAAGCGGAGTCAAAAATCCTGCGGCGGATGTCGGCTTAAAGGCGGGCGATGTGATTACGCATGTAAACGGTAAAGCCGTCAATAAATGTAATGAAGTTTCCGCCGCAATTGAAAAGAGCGGCGGCAAGCAGATGATTTTGAGCATTCGCCGCGACGATACACAAAAATCGGTGGCACTCAAACCCGAACTTTCCGCTTCTGCCGGCACCTATAAAGCAGGGTTATGGATTCGGGATTCTTCGGCGGGTATCGGCACGGTCACTTTTACCGATAAAGCCGGCAATTTTGCCGCACTCGGGCACGGTGTGACCGATGTGGATACGCATACGCTTTTGCCGCTCAAAAACGGTGAGGCGCTGCAAAGTGATATTATCGGTTTTTCCGAAGCGCAAAAGGGTAAAGCGGGAGAACTTTACGGCGTGTTGACCGATACGCCCATCGGTTCTATCACCAAAAATACCGATGGCGGCATTTACGGCGTCACGAAGGCGAATACGGCATCACTGCACTATATTCCCGTGGCGGAGCCGAAAGAGATTAAGCGCGGTAAGGCGACAATGTATACCACCATTGATGCCAAAGGACCGCAGGCGTTTGAAGTGTATATTTCTTTTGTCAGCCGTTTGAGTGCCGGCTATAAAGATATGATTATAAAGGTGACGGATGAAAACTTATTAAAACGCACCGGCGGCATTTTGCAGGGGATGAGCGGCAGTCCGATTGTGCAAAACGGTAAATTCGTGGGGGCGCTCACGCATGTGTTTGTCAACAAACCGGAAATGGGCTATGCCGTGTTCGGCTATAAAATGGTCAATTTATCAAAACAATAACGGTAAGAGAGGAGAAGATACATCTCTTCTCCTTTTTGTTTTTTTGACAAAATAGATGAAATCATAAAAAACTTCTCAAAAAAACATAAAATTCCCAAAATTTGTCAATTTTTTCGACAAAAAACTATTGCCAAAATTTCCCAAATATGGTAAAATCTGGGAAAATTAAAAAGAGAGGAGTATTGTATGAATACCAAAATTAAAGTGTTGCTTGCCGATAACTCTGCCGATTTCGGACAACCCTGTGCGGCGGCACTGCGCGGATTCGGTTTGGATGTGATTCCCGTCGGGAATGACGGTTCCGCCTTGGCAAAAGCAGTTGAAAAGTATGCGCCCGATGTACTGATGATGGATGCTTTTATGCCGGGGTTGGATGCCATCGGCGTGTTAAAACAAATACAGGGAAATAATGAAATGAAAAGACCGCTTGTGATTGTGCTCTCGGGTGCTGCAAATGATGTGTTAGGGGCACGGATTGTGTCTGCCGGCGCCGATTATTATTTTATGAAACCGGTAGATTTCTCGGTGCTTTTTCAACGCATTACCCAATTGGTGGATTGGCAGGGCGAGGCACCGGTCGGTGCCGTACATGAGCGTGATTTAGAGGTGATGGTCAGCGAAGTGTTGCACCAAATCGGTGTGCCGGCACATATTAAAGGCTATCGTTATTTGCGCTATTCCATCATCCTTTGCACGAATGACAGTTCTATGCTCGGCTCTATCACAAAAATATTATATCCCACGGTAGCCAAGCATTTTGAAACCACGCCTTCGCGTGTGGAGCGTGCCATTCGTCACGCCATTGAAGTGGCATGGGACAGGGGTGATGTGGATGTGTTGATGAGTTACTTCGGTTACACCATCCAATCCGACCGCGGCAAACCGACCAACTCCGAGTTTATCGCAATGATTGCCGATAAATTGCGGTTGGAGATGAAGGCTGTAAATTAGAATTTATGCGCCCCTTGGGGCGCTAAATTCTAATTTAGCGCACTAAGTGAGCTAAATAATGAAGAATGAATAATGAATGATGAATAATTAAGGGCGACACATTCGCACTTGATTATATTAGTTTAGATTTAATCCAAATTTGGTTTAAA
>CADBJA010000289.1 GCA_902794945.1 Oscillospiraceae bacterium | reverse complement strand
GCGGGTATTGACCGCTATTTGATTTTCTCGGTTGCCACCAAACCGGCACAGGTCAAATCCATTAATGAATTTATCGCCGGTGAAGTCGCAAAATCCGGCGGCAAAATGGTAGGGCTCGGCACGATGCACCCCGAAAGTGGAGACCTAAAGGGTGATTTGGAGCATATGAAAGAATTGGGGCTCAAAGGTGTTAAAATTCACCCCGATTTTCAGGGTTTTAAGTTAGATGATTACCGTTATTTAAAACTGTATGAACTGTGCGGCAAAGATTTGCCGGTGCTGATTCATACCGGCGATAAGCGCTATGACTTCTCTAACCCCAACCGGATGAAAGCGGTGCTCGACACCTTTCACGATGTCACCTTTATCGGTGCGCATTTCGGTGGTTGGTCGATTTGGGAACAGGCGGCGGCAGAACTTGCCGGGTATGAGAATTTTTATGTAGATTGTTCTTCTTCCTTTTATGCCAACACACCGGCGGTGAGCGAGAAACTCATTCGTACCTACGGTGCAGACCGTGTACTTTTCGGCACCGATTATCCGATGTGGAGCGCCGAGAGCGAATTAGAGTATTTTTTCGCTTTAAATCTCACGGATGCCGAGCGTGAACAAATCTTACATAAAAATGTAGAAAAAATCTTTAAAATATAGTTGACAAATGGTTTTATCGGTAATATAATATACTGCGATAGCAAATTTTGTTATCTAAAAGCGATGACGAAGACGGACGAAGGCAAACCTTCTCAGCGAGTCGGGGGCGGTGTAAGCCCGGCAAGTGTTGTTTTCAAGTTCCAATCCCTTCCGAGCCGGAAATCCGAACATACTTTCGTATAAGTAGGCGTTTCCCGTGATGGCTGCGTTAAGGTCTACGGCTTGATAGAGCCTGAGTGGCACGGTGTGCAATTTTGAGTGGTACCGCGGGTGCTGAAATTCGATTTTCAATGCTCGTCTCAAAGAAAGGTCTTTGAGACGAGTTTTTTTATTTGCTTTTGGGCAAATAAAAAAACTCAAAAAAAACCTTTCCGAAATCTATCAAATTAATTATTTGAAGGAGAAAAGAAAATGAGCGAAAACACGGCATTAAACCAATTGAGCGAAGTCGCTGCCCGTATCAAGGGCACGCGCGAAATCATGGGCTGGTCCACCGCCAGAATGGCGAAAAAAACAGAGGTGGATGAAGTGCAGTACCGCGCTTACGAGAGCGGTGAGGCGGATTTACCTTTTACCTTTATTCACAAATGCGCCTTGGCGTTCGGTATTGAGATTACCGAACTGTTAGAGGGGCAGGGGGCGCACCTTTCCTCTTACACCGTAACAAGAGCCGGCAACGGTAAAGAAACCGCGAAAGAAGACGGTATTACCATTAAAAATTTAGCGCACGAATTTAAGCACAAAATTGCAGAACCCTATTGGGTGAAATATGAATATTCCCGCGAGTTGCAAGATAAGCCGATTCACTTAACCAAGCACTCGGGGCAGGAGTTTGATATTATTATCAAAGGCTCTCTCAAAGTGCAAGTGGGCAAAAATACGGAAGTGTTGCACGAGGGTGATTCCATTTATTACAATTCTTCCACCCCGCACGGTATGATTGCGGTTGATGGCAAGGATTGTACCTTCCTCGCCGTGGTCTTGCCCGGCAAAGAAACCAAAGAAGAAAAAATCAGAGAGAGTATTGTATCTACAAGACCCAATGAAAAACTCTTGTGTGAAGAGTTTATTGATACTTATGAAGATGACAAGGGCAAATTGGTTGATATTAAGTTTAAAAATACCGAGCGCTTTAACTTCGGTTTTGACTTGGTAGATGCTGTTGCCGATAAGTATCCTGATAAACTGGCGATGCTGCACCTTGACAAAAATAAGGTAGAGCGCCGCTTTAGTTTTAAAGATATTAAAAAAGAATCTAACCGTTGCGCCAATTATTTCACCTCACTCGGCATTAAAAAGGGTGATAAGGTAATGCTTATTTTAAAGCGCCACTATCAGTTTTGGTTTGCCATGACAGCGTTGCATAAAATCGGCGCCGTAGCAATCCCTGCCACCAACCAGTTAAAGGCGCACGATTTAGTGTACCGCTTTAATGCCGCGAGTGTTAAAGCCATTGTCTGCACGCAGGATGACGGTGTGCCGGAATCCGTGGAAGAAGCCATGAGCCAATCACCAAGCCTTGAAACCCGTATCATTGTAGGAGAAAGCAGAGAGGGTTGGCATAATTTTAATGAAGAGTATGCCTTATTCTCTACCCGTTATGACAGAACGGAAGAAACGCCTGCCGGTAATGATACCATGGTAATGTTCTTTACTTC
>CADBJA010000288.1 GCA_902794945.1 Oscillospiraceae bacterium | reverse complement strand
ATGTAAGGAGGAAGAGGCATTTGTCCGAGCTGATCAAGAATTTCTTCAAATATTCCGGAATATTCGAATTGAATGAGACGATTGCCATCCTCTTTTACATCTATGATTTTGCCGTGCAAAATTCCATCGCCAAAAGATAAATTTGTGCCTGTGCGCGCTTTTTTGCCGGGTTTTACAATACATTCCCACTCGTTAGCATTTAATTGCTTTAAGAGCAAAAATTCAACCACAGCACCGGTTTGCTGTTTGGTGCCGTAAATGCGCGCGGGTAATACTCTCGTATCATTTAAAATTAAACAATCATTTTCACCTAACATATCGATTAAATCGTGAAAATGTTTGTGCTCTAACTCGCCGGTTGTTTTATTAAGCACCATCAACCGCGAACTGTCACGCTGTTCTAACGGGTGTTGTGCGATAAGCCGCTCCGGTAAATCATAGTAAAAGTCGCTTCTTTTCATTTTTGCCTCGTAATTTTTAATAATATAATTGACTTAAATTTATATAAATGTTACAATAGTGAAAAGTCAATACCGATTTATTATTATAATGCATAAATCGTTTGTTTACAACATTTATTTTTATAGGGGGTCTTAAAAATGAAAAAATATAAAGTTGGTATTATCGGTGCTACCGGTATGGTCGGTCAAAGATTCGCGACTTTGCTTGAAAACCATCCGTGGTTTGAAGTCGTGCTCCTTGCCGCAAGTGAAAGAAGCGCCGGCAAAGTATATAGCGAGGCAGTAAAAAACAGTTGGAAAATGAGCACACCCATTCCCGAAAATATGAAGGATATGGTGATTTATAACGCCGAAGCAGATGCTCCAAAAATTGCCTCTATGGTAGATTTTGTATTCTGCGCCGTTAATATGAAAAAGGATGATATTAAGGCATTAGAAGAAAAATATGCTTGCTTGGAGTGCCCCGTGGTATCCAATAACAGCGCACACCGCCACACACCCGATGTGCCGATGTTGCTACCTGAACTCAACCCCGAGCATGCCGCGATTATTGAAAAGCAAAGAAAAAGACTTGGCACAAAACGCGGTTTTATTGCCGTAAAGCCCAATTGCTCTATTCAGTGCTATGTACCGGCACTCTTCCCGCTCGATAAGGCAGGCTACAAAGTAAAAGATGTTTTGGTATGCACCTATCAGGCAATTTCCGGTGCCGGCAAGAATTTTGAGACCTGGCCCGAAATGATTGATAATGTTATCCCCTTCATTGGCGGTGAAGAAGAAAAGAGCGAAAAAGAGCCGCTCAAAATTTGGGGTAAAATCGAAGGTGATGTGATTGTTGACAGCGCAAGACCGAATTTTACCGCCCAGTGCATTCGTGTGCCGGTGACCGACGGTCATACCGGTGCGGTTTATGTGCGCTTTGAAGAAGGCAAAAAACCGACGAAAGAAGAGTGTTTCAAAATTTGGAAAGAGTATAAAGGCGAACCTCAAATTTTAGCCCTTCCGAGTGCGCCGAAACAGTTTTTAAATTACTTTACGGAAGATAATCAACCCCAATGTAAAGAAAAAAGAGACCTTGAAAACGGTATGGCAGTTTCTATCGGCAGATTGCGTGAAGATACACAGTTTGATTATAAATTTGTATCTCTTGCACACAACACAATGAGAGGTGCTGCCGGCGGTGCTGTTTTAATGGCGGAATTATTGGCTGCAAAAGGCTATTTTGATTAATTATACTATATAATTCGGGTAAATCACAGGTAATACAGTGTGTTACTTCATCGGTTTACCCTCTTATTTGGAGAGATTTTATGAATAAACCCGTTATTTTTGAAGGTGCTGCTGTCGCGATTGCCACCCCTATGTATCAAGATGGCAGTGTGAATTACGATGCTTTGGCGCGCCTGATTGACTTTCAGTTAACAAATAAAACCGATGCTATCGTGGTGTGCGGTACCACCGGTGAAGCCAAAACCATGAATACCGATGAGCATATCAAAGTGATTAAATTTGTGGTGGATGAAGTGGCAGGCAAAGTGCCGGTCATTGCCGGTGCCGGCAGTAATGACACCGCTTACGGTGTTGCTTTGGCAGATGAAGCCGTGGCGTGCGGTGCCGATGCGTTACTGCTTGTTACCCCTTATTATAACAAAACATCACAAGAAGGCTTGGTGCACCACTTTAATTATATTGCCGATAGGGCGAAAAAACCGATTATTCTTTACAATGTACCGTCCAGAACAGGATTAGATATTAAACCCGAAACCTATGCCGAACTTGCCAAACACCCGATGATTGTGGCAAGTAAAGAAGCGAACGGTGATATTTCCGCTTTGGCAAAAAGTATTGAGCTTTGC
>CADBJA010000287.1 GCA_902794945.1 Oscillospiraceae bacterium | reverse complement strand
TGCTGTCGGTACTTTCGGCTTTTCACCCGACCCCGGCACCCATACCGACGCGTATAAAGATGTAATCGGAACAGAACTCGGCAAAGAATCCGGCAATGTGACCGACCAAAACTTTTACGGTAACATCTTTACCGGTTCTTCCACAGTGGATTCCCCGGCACAGATTTATTTTAATCTGTTGCAAATTCACTGCCCCGATTGGATTGGCAATTCCGGTTATTTTGATTGCACACTCAATGTATATGCTTACTCAAAAGCGGCTTTGCGCACAAAAGTGAAAACTGCAAAGAGCCTTGCGGCACTCTCGTGTTATTATAACCCGACCAAGTGGTCGGCATATACCTCTATGAGTTCTTCCGCTCTCAAAACCGCACAAATCCAATTGGGTACGGATATGACTTCGCAAGCAAAAATTTCTGCTGCCGCTACCGGACTTGAGAGAAGCTATAACGAACTGTTATCTTCCGCGACAAACGGTACATACTCTCTCATTCATAACAAGCATACCGGTGACATCGGCACGGCAATTGAGCAAACAACGGTCGATTATTATGTGTTCGAAAACGGTGCTTCCAATGTGCTCAAGTTCAACGCTGCATTCGCTTCTGCTTGCAATAAGCATTCCGATGCTTACACACCGACTTTAGATGCAAGCGGCACTTATGAGCACACCTATGATTATTGGAATATTGATTTTTCCGGCTTAATTGCCGCCCTTGAGCATTTTGATGCCGTGGCACCGGCGGGGCAGTTTTCCAATACGGATGATGCCGTAGGTACTCAGTTGTATGCCGCCAGGAATGTGGATACCGGTTCCTCTTCCGCACAACCGCAAAAGCAAACGGATGTGGAAAACATTATCAATGATTTGAATACGGCAATGCGTAATTTAAAATACACATCCTTTAATATGTATGTAGAGCATAAAATGTTTAACCCCACCGGCACGGAAGTGATTGAAAATGATGTCATTCAAACCCGTACCGAAACCTACAATAAAACCTGTACTTATGGTGAGGTGGTAGACGGAACTGCAAATTTGAGTGACGGCACCTATACCGTAAAAGGTTACCATTTTGAACCGCAGCCGGATGCGACATTTAAGCAGTATGCTTCTTCTTATTATTACCAGGGCATTTCTTCCGAATACCTGTGTAATGAAGAAAAAGAAATCACCATGGTGTATTATGCAAAACCGGTGCTCGATGAGACCCTCAAAAACTACATTAACACTGTAGAAACAGAGTTTGATACATGGGAAGGCTTGTATACCGATGCATCCATTGATGCGTTTGCCGCTTGGTATGATGCGAAGACGAATGAAGGCGCTTTCAGTAAAGCCTTTTCGGTATTTGATGAAGTGGAATATCAGGCATTGGTGGATGAATTTAGCGCAGAGTATGCAAAACTCGATAAAATTGCCACCACCGAGCAAATTGATACTTTATCACAGTTTGTTGCCGATTATGAAATGTTGGGTGATTTTTCGGATGCATTTTGTCATTCTGCCGATTTGCTGGCGGCGTATAGTGATAAGTACATAGCGGCAAACGATTTGTTAGATTTGAGTGAAACCGATAATGCCGGGCAAAATGCGGCAGATGCCGTCATTAATACCTTAGGCGATTTTGAACTGATGTATCACGATGCCGGTGAGCACAGGTTACTCACTGCACCGAAGGATGGGGTAGACGGTAATTACTATACCCTTTGCAGTAATTGTGCCGCGATTGTGGAATCCGGCGTATTTAAGAGCCCTTCGTTTAATACCTTCCGCCATCCGGCATATGATTATGCCACCCGCGGTGCCGCCTTGCGTGTGGAGAGCGAAAACATGCAAAGCGATACACAGGGTATGCGTTTTGCCGCCTCGTGCAAAGTGCCCGCAGATGCCGAGGTAGTCGATTTCGGTTTTGTATTTACACAAACCAAATACTTAAACGGCGGCAAAGAACCGGAAGATAATACCCCCGTGAATATGGATTTACTGGTTGACGGCGGTATGTATATCAGCAAAATGTCCATGATTAACGGCAACTACTCGGTTTACGGTGCAGATGACGGCAGCGATATTTATACCTTCAATTTGGTATTAAATATTAACCGCAGTAACTGGAATACCCACTATGCGGCAAGAAGTTATGTGGTGTATTCCATAAATGGTATGGAAGTCACGGTCTATGACTCCGGCTTCTCTTCAAGAACTGCCTTCGGCATTGCCCAAAAGGTCATGGCAAACCAAAAAGAACTCCCCGAAACACGCGCCTACATTGCCGAAAAATTCGGTCTATAATTTAATAAACCGCTTAACGCCTCCC
>CADBJA010000286.1 GCA_902794945.1 Oscillospiraceae bacterium | reverse complement strand
AATTACGGGCAAGAAAGAAAAACCAAACTTTTGTATTTGGATGATATTGCCGATGAGGAAGAGGTAGAAGAAGTTCCCGATTACCCCGTGACCGTGTTCTTTACGAGAGACGGTTACTTTAAAAAGATTACACCGCTTTCATTGCGTATGGCATCCGACCAAAAACTCAAAGAGGGTGATGAACTCATCCAAACGGTAGAGACCACTAACGCAAAAGAAGTGTTATTCTTTACCGATAAATGCCAAGTGTATAAGGCAAGAATTTCTGATTTTGCCGATTCAAAAGCCTCTGTGCTCGGTGATTATATTCCGAGCGCTCTCGGTATGGATAATGACGAAAGCACCCGTTATATGGTCATTTTAGAGAAATATACGGGCTATATGCTCTTTGCGTTTGATAACGGAAAACTTGCTAAGGTCGAAATGAGTGCTTACGAAACAAAGTCTAACCGCAAAAAGCTCATTAAAGCTTATTGCGGTAAATTCCCACTGGCGGATTTGATGTATATTGAAGCGGATACGCAAATTGTGCTCACTTCTTCTTCCACGAGAATGCTGCTCATTGACACGGCGATGATAGCACCAAAAACCACCAAAGATACACAGGGTGTAGCCGTGATGCGCCAAAAGAAAAACCAATTTGTCACAAACATTCGCTTATATGAAGAAGGGGAGTTTGTAAAACCATACCGCTATAAAACAAAAAATCTTCCGGCACTCGGCGCTTTACCGAGCGAGGAAGATTTAGGCGAGCAGATGACATTAGATTAGAATTCCACCGCCTTTGGCGGGGAATTCTAATCTAATGAATGATGAATAATGAATATTGAAAAATTAGGGGAGGGTCACCCTCACCCGTTCCGCTTCGCTCTATTTAGATGATATTCATTTTGTGCATTTTTAGCCAAATTAAGGTTTAATCTAAACTAATACAATCAAGTGCGAATGTGTCGCCCATAATTATTCATTATTCATCATTCATTTTTCATTCTTTTGTTGCCTATCGGCAACAAAAGAAACGGCTTTGACACCTCTCTATTCGGGCTGAACTCCATTGCCCGAATACCGAAACATCAAAGCCTGTATTGTTCTCTCGGCATCCCGTTTTGAGAACAAACGGTGAAAAACACAAACGCGCCGATTTTCACCGTTAATTATATCATATCCTGTTTTGAACGGATTATGTGTTAATTTGTTTATTTTTATATTTAATTATAAAAAGTACTTGAAATTCGCGTATGATTATGATATTATACTAAAGTTACAAAATGTTTTGGAGGTAAAAAGCACATGGCTTGGTACAGTTACTTAATTGGTGCAATCCTTATTGTTGCTTCTATTTTAATTATTGTTTTAGTTCTTTTACAAGAGAGTAACACACAGGGCTTGTCCGGTGCAATTGCCGGCGGTGCCGATACTTTCTTTGGCAAAAATAAAGGTCACACCATGCAGTCAAAATTAAAGAAGTTAACGACCATTCTTTCCATCGTTTTCTTCGTAGTGGTTTTGGCAGCGTTCATTATTTTACTGTTTGTAGTATAAGTGAAACGAAAATGAGGCGGATGTATTCCGCCTGTTTTTCTTTTACGGGTTTTGTGAGGAGGTGAGTGTATTCAGTATATTGTGATGGATTTAGAGTGGAATAATGTTTATTCTTCTAAAAGAGGGATGTTTTTTAATGAGATTATTGAAATCGGTGCTGTGAAGTTAGATGAAAATTTTAATGAGATTTCACGCTTTTCTCAAACCGTAAATACCGCCCTCGGCAATCGACTGCGCCGCAAAGTGAAAGAACTCACCCATATCACAAATGAAGAGATTAATAACGGTAACGGCTTTACAAGGGTGATGAGCGATTACCGCCACTGGATTGGCAATGTGCCGAGTGTGATTATGACCTGGGGCAATACCGATGTCTATGTGATGCACGAGAATTTTAAGTATTTTTCCGGTGCTGAAATGATTCCGTTTATGCACTACTATGCCGATTTGCAAAAGTATTGCCAAACCATTTTAAAAACCGGTAACGATGCACAATTGGGGCTTTCCACCGCGGCTGAAATGTTAAATATACCGACGGAAGATTTAACGCTGCACCGCGCGCTCGAAGACTCATTATTAACCGCCGAGTGTTTGCGCAAAACCTATTTAAAAGAGAAACTTGAAAAGTTTATTTCCAGTTGTGATGAAGAGTTTTATGAAAGGCTTTACTTTAAGCCGTATGTCATTCGCGATTTAAATGCGAGTGCGGTTGACCGTAAAAAGTTTACCACCTATTGCCCGAACTGCGGCACCAAGATGCGCCGTGTGAGCAAATGGTCCT
>CADBJA010000285.1 GCA_902794945.1 Oscillospiraceae bacterium | reverse complement strand
TAGCGAGAGTTAATTAAGACCGTAGTTTTACAGAAATCGTTCGGTAATTTCGCAAATTTTTCTTTGTCTAAATAGCTTAATAATTCTTTACCAGCCTTAATACCTGCATCTCTATATTCAGTGCATATGTCATAGTGAGGATATAGTCTATAAGTAGTAACGAACATTGGATATGAAGACATAATGATTAAGTCTAATGCGATTATCTTTAATTCAACATCATCTTTTTTACTCACAGCTTCTAATAGTTTTTTAGATTGGAGGTAAATCATTGGTAAATCAACATTTTCCATTTTAGTTGGATCCATTAATAATGAACAGAATTCACGTATAGCTTCAATATCATCAGTATTTAGTTCCATATTAGGATCTAATAGGGGATAGATATATTCATTTAGAATGTTTTCGTTCATTTTAGCGAGTTCACCAATACGCATAAAAGAGCGTAGTAAGTTCATACGATATTCTTCAGCACTAGATATATCAGCGATTGATGGTGCAGATAATTCTCTAATCCACTGTGTTAATTCCACATATCTACTTAAAGCTTCTTTTCTCATAGTCCCTCCTAAATAGCCTTTCATTTTAGCATTTATAATAGTTGAAAAATGCGTGTTTCTATAAATGACTTGTGAAAATAAAAAAATAATATGTTGTAGGCATTTTTAAGGTATTTTGTTATAGTTATTAAAGGGACAAAAGGGTTTGAGATGGAGTTAAATTATTTAATTGTATATTTGGAAATATTAACGTTGTGTTGGGTTTTCACAGCGGTTATTTTTTTGAGTGTACGACCTGACTTTGGTAGTGTGTGGGAAGTTAGAGTATTTAAATGTCTATTAGTAACTGTTTTAATAGCTTTAATTGCGGATGGCTTTACGCATGCGCATTATCGACATGTTATTGAATTACCGATACCTTTATTATCATTTCTATATGGTTTATATATGTTTATGATGTCAGGACTATTATCTTATTTTTGGCTTGTATTTGCGGAAATGAAGTTAAAAACGGACAAGCGTTCTGCCCGACCTGCGGTGCCGACGTAGTTGAAAACTACGAGACAGTCTGTCCCGCTTGCGGAAGCAAGAATAACGCCGGCTCTCGCTACTGCGCGAAGTGCGGCGGGATTCTCAGCGTACTCAGAAAGCCCGTTTGCGCCGTTTGCGGAGCAAAGAATTTGCCGGGCGCAAAGTTTAGGCGATGATTATGGGGATGATATGCTCGGTACCACCGAGGCGCTTGCATACTTAAATACTGCGTTTTCGGAAGTTGCCTCGGTACAAGTTGCCGTGGTCGATACGGGGATTGATTTTGATTACTTTGCCGATTATCGCCAACGCCTCACCGATTCCGGTGTTAACACTTGCAACAGCGGCACCGCGGACAGTGCGCTTGACGACAACGGGCACGGCTCTATGGTCAGTGAAATTATTTTGCGCTCCACCGGTGATAATGTACACATCACCGGCTATAAAGTACTCAACCATAACGGTTTCGGTGATGATTTAGGCATTGCCGCCGCGATTAAAAAAGCAGCGGATGACGGTGCCGCTATCATCAACCTCAGCCTTGGCGGCATCAAAAATGACATTACACTCGATGCCGTGGATTATGCTTATGAAAAAGGTGCCATTGTCGTGTGTGCAGCAGGCAATGAATCGGCAAATGCCGGCAAAATGGCTCCCGCCTGTTCGGAAAAAGCGCTGACAATCGGTGCTTTAGATAAAAGCGGACACAAATCCGACTACTCCAACTTTGGCAAAGAAGTGGATTTTGTTGCCCCGGGAACGGATATTTATTTTGCTTACAAGGAAAAAACGGCGAGCGGCACCTCTTTTGCTTCCCCTTATGTGGCAGCTGAAATTGCGCTATTGCTCGGTGCCGCTCCCGGTTTAAACTTTGAACAGGTGAAAAAAACACTTGCCGGTACTTGTGTAAGTGCCGAGGCACTCAACTACCAAAGCGGCTTTTTCACCTGCTCTCAAGACTGTGGTGTTGAGAACAAAAACGGGTATCCGACCGAGATATTTTCAACACAAGCAAGCTACAAAGACTATTTTGGAAACGGTATGCCGGAGATAGACACCTGCCTGAGGCAATTAAACAATGAACCGGCAATTTCCATACCCGAATTTCTCACGGCACCCGGCAGTTATACGGATACAGAGTTGACTCTTGCCTTTGCCCCGGAGGCAGGCACCTCAATTTACTACACCCTTGATGAAAGTTTTCCGACGAAGGAAAGCACCCTGTACACGGAACCGATTGCCATGGAAACCCTTACCTCCGTGCGTGCAGTCGCCTACACGGCATCCTGCTGCAGAAGTTTTGTGCAAATCGGCAC
>CADBJA010000284.1 GCA_902794945.1 Oscillospiraceae bacterium | reverse complement strand
CGGTAAAATCAAGTGCGAATGTGTCGCCCTTAATTATTCATCATTCATTATTCATTCTTCATTATTTAGCGCACTTAGTGCGCTAAATTAGAATTTAGCGCCCGCAAGGGGCGCGTAAATTCTAATTTTTTACACTCTCTACTATCCCTTCCGCAAGGCCTGCCATGCCCTGAATTTCGGAGGGAATAATAATTTTGGTTGCCTGCCCGTCCGCCGCTTTGGCAAAGGCTTCAAGTGCCTTAATGCGCAGCACGGCATCGCCGGCATTCGCTTCATTGAGCATTTTAATCGCTTCGGCTTGTGCGGACTGCACTTTTGCAATGGCTTCCGCCTCACCTTCCGCTTCACGGATTTTGGATTCTTTAACCGCTTCCGCTCTCAAAATGGCGGATTGTTTTTCGGCTTCGGCTTCCAAAATCTTAGACTCTTTATGCCCTTCTGCTACCAAAATTCTCGATTGTTTTTCACCCTCGGCGCGCAAAATCGCCTCTCTTCTCTCACGCTCCGCTTTCATTTGTTTTTCCATCGCATCTTGAATTTCACGCGGCGGAATAATGTTTTTCAGTTCTACACGGTTTACTTTAATGCCCCACGGGTCGGTGGCTTCATCTAAAATCACGCGGATTTTTGCATTGATGGTATCTCTCGAGGTGAGGGTGGAATCGAGTTCAAGTTCACCGATAATGTTACGCAAGGTGGTTGCCGATAAGTTTTCAATCGCACTTAACGGGCTTTCTACCCCGTAGCAGTAGAGTTTGGGGTCGGTAATTTGGAAAAAGACGACCGTATCAATTTGCATGGTAACATTATCTTTGGTAATGACCGGTTGCGGTCTGAAATCAACCACTTGCTCTTTTAAAGAAACTTTTTTTGCAATTCTGTCAACAAACGGGATTTTTAAATGCAAGCCCGTTTGCCAGGTGCTGTGATAGGTGCCGAGCCTTTCAATGACATAGGCTTTTGACTGCGGTACCACTTTGATATTGGTGAAAATCAGTGCCAATAATGCGATAAAAATCAAACCTAAAATAATAATCAACGGGTTCATAACTTACTCCTTTTCTAAAGTATTTACAATCACTTTTACGCCTTCTATGCGCTCTATTTTAACAAGTGTGCCTTCTTCGATGCACGCGCCGGTACCCGAACGCGCGGTCCACACACTGCCCTTTACTTTGACCTGACCGGTGGCGGCAAGGTTATCAATCCTCTCGCACACCACACCGGTCTGCCCGATACATCGGTCGGCATTGGTGGACTGTATTTTGGGTTTTATAAACTTTTTGACCAACGGTCTTGTGATTATGAGTGCCGCAACGGATACCGCCACAAAAATGATAACTTGTGTGAGGAACCCCGCACCGCAAAAGGAAGCAATGAGTGCCGCAATCGCGCCGATGACAAACCATACGGACACCAATTGCACCGTGATTCCCTCTACAATGCCGAAAATCAAAATCGCTGCTGCCCAAAGGATATAAACGCTTGTTTGAGACATACATTCACCCCTCTTTCTGTTCAAGTTGAGATGATTATATCACAGGTTCATATGACTGTCAATACTTTTCAGAAGAATTTTTTAAAAACCGGAATACCGCTTCATTATAGCCTTGCGGGTCGGTGGAAGAAACCATATGTCCGCCCTCTAAAATTTTAAATTTACACTGCGAAATGCTCTTTGCCATCAGCCGCGAATGTGAAAATTTGACAATATCGTGTGAGCCGGCAAGCACCATAGTCGGTACGGTTATAGTATGCAGCTGTGCGGGCGTGATATGCGGCTCGAGTGCCATCAATTTTAGCAGTTCATAAAAATGATGCACTTTTTCATTTTTTAACGGTATCGGTTTTAACAAACGGTACCCCACTTGGCAGGGTACATTAAAATACGCCTTTAAGCCGGTGGGAAAAATGTTGCCGCCGTTTAAAATGAGCTTATTGATTCTTTCGGGGTGGGCAAGCGCAAAGTACATCGCGATATTCGCACCGTCCGAAAAGCCCAAAATGTGTGCTTTTTGAATGTGCTGCCACTCAAAAAAATCATATAAATCTTCGGCAAAACGGCGAATGGAAAATTCCCCATCCCCGCGCGGGGTTTTGCCGTGCCCGCGTGTATCAATCGCATAGACTTTGTAATACTTTGCAAAAGCGGGAATTTGGTGTTTAAAATAGGTGCAATCTTCACCGTTGCCGTGAAGCAGGATGAGCGGCTCACCTGCGCCGTATGTTTCAAAATAGTGATGCATAATTTCCTCCAAATTCTAATTTAGCGGAGTAAACTCCGCATTAGAGAAAAGAGAATAGTGAATAGAGAATAGTGAAGGGCGGGGCACCCGCACCCGTTCCGCTTCGCTC
>CADBJA010000283.1 GCA_902794945.1 Oscillospiraceae bacterium | reverse complement strand
GTTTTTATATTTAGTAAAGACAATATCTTTCTCTATACGGGTATGGGCGGAGCCCATCCAAAATCTGTCAACTGTATACTGTTAACTGTTAACTAAATTAGAATTTACCCGCCAAACGGCGGGTAAATTCTACTGCATATTTTGATTTTCACTTAAAATATCCAGTTTAAATTCCTCGTTCATTTCAGGGTACGCCGAAAGCATGGGCTCTATGTCTTTACCCTTTTTGCGCTCAAAGTAGTTTTTGGTAATTTTAACGACCAAACCGCTTAAAGCAATTAAGCATATTAGGTTCGGCACTGCCATTAAGCCGTTAAAGGTATCATCAATCGCCCAAACGAGGTCGCTTTTAATTGTGGCGGAAGCGGCAATGAGCACCACATACAGCACTTTGAAAACCGTAACTATCACTTTACGCTTCTTCTCGCTCACCCAACCGAAGCAAAACTCCACTGCCTTTTCGCCGTAATACGACCAGGCAATGACGGTGGTAAACGCAAACAGCGGCAAAATAATGGTAAACATCACTGTACCGAAGCTGCCGAAATTGGTTGAAAACATTGTCATACTCATCACACTGTCTTCCATATCGGATGAGAGTTTTGAAAGGTCAAATGTGGTTAAGAACATAATCGCGGTGAGGGTGCAGATGACAAAAGAATCAAAGAAAACCTCAAACACGCCCCAAAGCCCTTGCTTCACCGGCTCTCTCGTTTCTGAGGCGGAGTGTGCGATAACAGACGAACCCAAACCGGCTTCGTTAGAGAACACACCTCTTGCCATCCCTTTTTTGATAACTTGCGCGAAAGAGTAGCCCAAAATACCGCCGCCGGCTGCTTTAAAATTAAATGCCTTTGTAAAAATGAGGGCAAACGCCTTCGGGATATTGCCGATGTTCATGCAAATTGCAATCACGGCAAGGATGATAAAGAGCAGTGACATAAACGGCACCAGCATACTTGCCACACGCCCGATTCGTTTAATACCGCCGATAATGACAACCGCGGTGATGACGGCGACCACAATACCCACAATCAGTTTTACATTGTTGCTGATTTCACCTTGCGAAAAGCGGGCGATGGTTTCGGCAATCGTGCCGGAAATTTTGTTGGTTTGCACGCCGCTCATACCGATAGCGGCAAAGGTGCAAAATACGGCGGCAACATAGCCGAGCCACTTCCACTTTAAACCGTAAGCGATGTAGTAAAACGCACCGCCGGAGAGGTTGCCCTTTGAGTCCTTTTTGCGGTAATACAGACCGAGCAGGTTTTCGGAATAATTGGTCACCATGCCGAAGAAAGCGGAAATCCACATCCAAAACACGGCACCGGGACCGCCGGTTAAAATGGCGGAAACCACGCCGATGATGTTCCCCGTGCCGACCGTGCCGGAAATGGCGGTGGCAAACGCCTCAAATTGCGATACGGATTGCACCTTGGTATCTTTTTGCTTTTTCTTGCCGATGCCTTTGAGTGTAGGCACAATGGTGGTGCTCAGCGACTCTTTAAAACGGGTGACCTGCAGCCCCCTTGTGCGAATGGTTAAAAGAATACCCGTTCCCAAAATGAGAATAATCACGGGCCAACCCCACACAATGCCGTTGAGCACATTGTTGACATTTTCAATGCCGGAGATTAATTTTTCCCACATATTGTATTTCCCCCTTTTTATGGTGCAAGACGGTGCCTTGCTTTTTTAATCTTTGATGCAGAATACGGAATTAATGGTGGCGAAACAAAGTTTCGCATTTATAAAATTTTGAATGTTGAATTATGAATGTTGAATTGTGGACGGGCTCTGCCCGTACCCGATTGTAAAGATTCCTCGGCTACGCTCGGAATGACAGGCAAGGCAAAACCTTGAAAAGATAAAAGAAAAAGTCAGCAAAAATTTGCTGACTGAAAAACGCGCCAATATGCGCACCACACTCCGTCCTTTTGCCTGAGAGATTCGTGGGCTTTCGCCCCTTTGCACCTTCGGCATCCATTGATTGGAATTCTCCGGAGTTTGTCAGCAAACAGTCAAATTACTTTTTCTGCAAGCTTCAACCGACTTATGAAATTTTATTCATTTTATCACATAAATATGCAGAATGCAAGCATAAATTCTTGTTTATCGCAGATAAACAAGAATTTATGCTGTTAGCTGTTAGCCGATAGCCGGTAGCGAGAGGGAGGGGCACCCTCACCCGATTGATAGAAAGAGAGATTTAATCTATTCTGCACATATTTAAGCCAAATTTTGATATAATCTAAACTATTAAAATCAAGTGCGAATGTGTCGCCCAATCGCATTAGTCGAGCAGCGCGAAGGGCTGCGAACACCAAGGTTCTGAGCCTTTGGCTCAGGTTCTTTACCGCTA
>CADBJA010000282.1 GCA_902794945.1 Oscillospiraceae bacterium | reverse complement strand
GACCTTTGAAAAGGCTGCATATGTGCTCGGTGCGCCCGAAATGGCGTATGTATCCTTCCCGCGGCATTTATTAGAACATTATAACTGTGTGATTGTTGCGCCGGCATACACCCTTTCCTACGAATTACCGTATCCGGCGGCGTTAGAAGACGCCTACCTTGCACTGCGGTGGATGCACCGCCACCCCAAAACTTTGGGGATTGATTGTAAAAAGTTGGTTGTCGGCGGCGAAAGTTCCGGCGGCGGGTTGGCAACGGCTTTGTGCCTGTATGCAAGAGATAAGGGCTTTCGCAATATCGGCATGCAACTGCCGTTGTACCCGATGTTGGATGATAGAGAAACCGAAACAAATGCCAAAAACTATGCGCCGGTGTGGGATAGTAGCGCAAACCGCGCGGCATGGCGTATTTATTTGGGCAGAACTTACGGTATTGCACCGGTATCGGAATATGCGGCACCGGCAAGGGCACTCGATGTGAGCGGATTGCCGCCGGCACTGTCCATCATCGGTACAACCGAGCCCTTTTATGCGGAAACCTGCCGCTATTTTGAGCGCTTGCGCAGTGCGGGTGTTGCGTGCACTTTGGCGGAATTTGAAGGCGCGTACCATGCGTTTGATATGCTGGCACCTTTTACCAATATCAGCAAACAGGCAACTGCATTTTTATTGGATGTATTTGAAAGTTATATACAACAATACATTTTATAAGGAGTACTGCAATGGCAACAGATTTTAAAAAAGAAGCCGAGATGGATTGTTCTCGTTTCGCACTTATTTCCGATTATATTCCGGCGGTGGTGCAGGAAATTCGCTATTTTTCCACCTACAATTTTGTGGGGGATAGGGTAGACGGCTATGAGGAACCCTGTGCCCTGCTTACCGTTGACGCCATTCGTGCGCTCAAAGATGTCAGCAACGAGGCGGCGGCTTTCGGTTACCGCTTAAAGATATTTGATGCTTACCGCCCTGCAAAGGCAGTAAAACACTTTGTGTTGTGGGGAATAGAAGATTTAGACCAGCGCATGAAACCCTTTTTCTACCCCGATTTAAATAAAACACAACTTTTTGAAATGGGCTATATCGCTGCCGAGTCTTCACACTCACGCGGCAGCACGGTCGATTTAACACTGTTGGATATGAGCACCGGTAAAGAGGTGGATATGGGTAGCCCGTTTGATTTCTTTAGCGAAGTATCGCACCCGGATTATCAGGGTGTGAGTGAAGAACAGTATGCCAACCGACAGTTTTTGCAAAAACTGATGGTGCGCCACGGCTTTATGCCGATTGATTGCGAATGGTGGCACTTTACACTCAAAAACGAGCCGTTTCCCGATACGTATTACAACTTTCCGGTTTCGGCGGCATATTTAAGAAAATAGTTATTTGTGTTGCAAACAGGCTTTTACTTTGCAAAATCATAATAAAACGGCAAAAGAATTTATAAGCCGAATCGCACAAAAAAACGATTTTAAAAAAAGTGAAAGCCGAAAAACAACATTTGCAGACTAAAAATAAATGAAGCAAACAGGAGATTTGTAATGAAATTAATGCCGGCATTACCGGAAAGTATTTTTGATATCGGATATCTGGCATTTGCTATCATCAGTGGCGTGCTGATGTTAAAAAATGAAAAGGGCAGGCGCCTTGCCACACTCTTTGGCGCTATGACACTGGTTTTGGGCTGCGGTGATGCCTTTCATTTAATCCCACGGGTACTTAATTACTTTACAAATCTCAATATGACTGCGGCACTTGGTATCGGCAAACTGGTTACATCGGTTACCATGACCGTATTTTATGTGCTTTTAGAGTATGCACGCCGTGAGCGCTACGGTGATGCGCGTAAAGGTGTTTTACTTGCCACTTGGATTTTGGCGGCAGTGCGAATTGTTCTGTGCTGTTTGCCGCAAAATGCGTGGGTGAGTGAAAATCCGCCGTTGTTATGGGGAATTTTGCGCAACATTCCGTTTGTGATTATGGGCGTAATGTGCGTGATTTTGTGGGCGATTTCCGCAAAAGAAGATAAGCCCTTGTGCTTTTTATGGATGTATGTGTTACTCTCATTCGCCTTTTATATACCGGTGGTACTGTTTGCACAAAGCGTGCCGATTATCGGCATGTTAATGCTCCCGAAAACCGTGATGTATATATTAATGATTGTCAGTTTCACAAAATCACTGAAATAAAAAAGGAAGCGGAATTTAGGTGAGTCCGCTTCCTTTTCTTATATCCTTTATTTTTATTTCGCATTGACATGGGCACCGTCTTCATTTATGTTCACATCAAACAATTGCTTCTTGCCGTCCGGCGCAGTGATGGTGAGCACGGTTTTGCCGCCTTTAACAAATGCGCCGTCAACCAA
>CADBJA010000281.1 GCA_902794945.1 Oscillospiraceae bacterium | reverse complement strand
TAGATATTCTCTTTCCATCTATCAAACGGGTGAGGGTGTCCCTCCCACAATTATTCATTATTCAATATTCATCATTCATTAAATTCTAATTCAGCCACCCGCAAGGGGGGCGTAAATTAGAATGAAACTTTCACCGCATACACTTTATTTCCCTTTTGCAAGCACACATACCCCGAGGGGATTTTGAGCCAATACTCACCGTTTCGCTTTACGACGGTGGCATCGGCTTTGGTGCCTTTTTTGAGCACTGCACCGGCGTTCGGGTTTTTGGAGGTGGCGTGACGTTTGCCGTCCGCCGTTAAATTTTTCACTTTCTTTTGGGCATAATCGGTGCCGGGACCGCTGCGCACCACCATATCATATTGCAGTTTGTACCTGCCGTCGGTGTATTTTACCGTTACGGCGGGCTTTGCTTTTTTGGTGGGTTTGAGCAAATAAAACCAGCCCGCACGGTCAGCCGCCAACACGCTCGGTTTACAGATTACCTCGTGCTTTGAGGCGATATATGTAAAATATTTTGACCGATTAATGCCGTTTACGGTGCTCGTCCACTTATTCGCATAGTAATACGGGTCAAGTATAATGAGTTTGCCGCTTTTTTGTATGCCCGCCACATACACAAAGTGTCCGGCTGAAGAAAAATAGCCTTTGCCGCCCACATTCGCGATGACTCCGTAGCCCCGTTTGAGCCAACTCACCACCTTATCGATATCGGTCGTTTTGGCGTAGGCAATGCCGTATTTTTGTTTCATATAAGCGCACACGGCTTCCATATCCGTACCCTCATTCGCACGGCAACCGGCATTTCTCAGCGCCTTTGTCCAGTTTTTAAGGCTTACCTTATACTTGGTTAAATTCATTAACGCCATCAGCGAGGCACATACGCCGCAGCCGCTGGTTGCCACCGTTGCCGACGGGTGCGCAGGCGAGGGGTAGGGGATGGATGCCCCGAGGGAGGAATTTTGTTGAATGTATACATAACTCATCCGTCTGTCTCCTCGCTTTCATCTTCACAAATGTAGCAGTCCATTTGTGTTGGCTCATATATAGTGCGAGCAAGAGCGTTTTCAATCCGCCCGCGCACGGCACAGCGGTAAATCAGTATCAGCGCCGTTTGAAGGGCGGGGGCAAGAATGAGCAGATATAAAATGTTTTTTAATATAAGAAACGGCACGATACCGAGAAAAAAAGTCAGTATTGCTAAAACAACGGTTTCAGTCAGTCGATGCATTCTTTTTATCATAATCACCCTTTGTATATTTTTCGGAAGAATGTATATAAAACACGCTCTTCCTGTTTTATTTTATGTATTATTAAATAAAAATGTGCAAAATCACGCATATAAAGAACAATTGAAGGAAAATTTTATGCAATATTTTGCATAAAAAGACTTGAAAAATGAATATTTATGCATTAGAATATATGTACTTTATTTAATGTTATAAAAGGGGAGCATTATGGATAAGTCACAAATTAAAAAAGTTGTTTTAGCATATAGCGGCGGGCTCGATACCTCCATCATCATCCCGTGGCTGAAAGAAAATTACAATAATTGCGAAGTCATTGCCGTATCGGGCAATGTGGGGCAGGCAGGCGAACTGGAAGGGCTTGAGGAAAAAGCCATCAAAACCGGCGCGAGCAAATTATATATTGAAGATTTAACCAAAGAATTTTTGGTGGAGGTTGGGTTTGAAGCCGTGAAAGCCGGTGCCAAGTATGAGGGCGATTATCTGCTCGGTACGGCGCTTGCCAGACCGATTATCGGCAAGCGTTTGGTAGAGATTGCGCTCGCGGAGGGTGCCGATGCCATTTGCCACGGTTGTACCGGTAAGGGCAATGACCAGGTGCGTTTTGAAATGGCGGTCAAAGCCTTTGCGCCGGATATGCCGATTATCGCCCCTTGGAGGGAATGGGATATTAAATCCCGTGAAGAAGAAATCGAGTATGCCGAGGCACATAATATTCCGCTCAAAATCAGCAGAGAAACCAATTACTCGAAAGATAAAAACATTTGGCACTTATCGCACGAAGGGCTCGATTTGGAAGACCCGATGAATGAGCCGCTCTACGATAAAGAGGGCTTCCTCGAAATGTGCGTGGCACCGTGGAATGCGCCCGATGAGCCGACCTATATCACCCTGCACTTTGAGCAGGGCGTGGCAACCGCTCTCAATGGCGAAACACTCGGTGCGGTCGAGATGATGGAAAAACTCAACGCCGTGGGCGGTGCAAACGGTATCGGTTTAGATGATTTGGTCGAAAACAGGCTTGTTGGCATGAAGAGCAGGGGATTATACGAAAACCCCGGTGCCGCCATATTATACAGAGCGCACCAGGTGCTTGAAACGATTACACTTGACAGAGAAAC
>CADBJA010000280.1 GCA_902794945.1 Oscillospiraceae bacterium | reverse complement strand
AAAGATTTTACCATATTCAAAATAAATTTGCAATAAATAAAAAATGCGCAGCCGAAGCTACGCATGAAAAATACATAGCTCGTTTGCTGCGACACAAAACTTTTTTCTACAACTAAATGCGTGAAAATAGAGCTTGTATTTTTACCGAAATAAAAATACACGCACATAGTTGTAAATAATAAAATTTTATGTCGCAAATTAATTTTATCATATTTTTTGGTGGTTTGCAATAAATAAACTCTAATTTGTCGGGCTCTCCGAGCCAGCGAATTAGAATTTAGCGCACGATGTGCGCTAAATAGTCAACAGTCAACAGTTAACAGAATACAGTTATTGGCAAAAAACCAAATTGCGAGCAAAAATACTTTAACTTTGCCTTTTTTGCAGCTTTCATCTTTAGAAAAGATATAATCTGTAAACTGTAAACTGTAAACTGTAAACTGTAAACTGTCAACTGTCAACTGTCAACTGTCAACTGTCAACTAAATTCTAATTTAGCCACCGCAAGGGTGGCATAAATTAGAATTTAGTTGACAAGCCGTTCTAATTGTAATAAAATTTACATACATATTTAAGACTGTTTTAAAATATAAAAGGAAGAAATATATGAGATTGTTTTTAGCCGTTTTGGCAGCAAAAATCACCGCTTTTTTGGCAAAACTCAAAGGCGGCAAAAGTTCCTCCGTACCCGGTGCGGTGGCACTCAAAATTTGTCCCGATATAGTGGCGCGCCTTTCTTCACAGGTGAAAAAAGGCATCGTATGCGTGTGTGGTACAAACGGCAAAACCACCACCAACAACCTATTATGCTCTGCACTCGAGGGTGCCGGTAACAAAGTGATTTGCAACAAATTAGGTGCCAATATGCTCAACGGCGTGGCAACCGCCTTTGCGCTTGCGGCAAGTGTGACGGGTAAAATTGATGCCGATTACGCCTCTATTGAAGTAGATGAAGCCTCTACCGTAAAGGTTTTCAAATATATGAAACCGCATGTGATGGTCATTTCTAACCTGTTTCGCGACCAACTTGACCGTTACGGTGAAATTGACATCACCGTGGATTTACTGACCAAAGCCATCAATATGGCGGGTGATGTCACACTTGTGCTCAATGCCGATGACCCGCTTTGCACGCAGTTCGGCTATAAAACCGATAAAAAAGTGCTGTATTACGGCATTTCTCAAAAAGTATTGCCGCAGACGGACGATACCAAAGAAGGCAGATTTTGCCCCATTTGCGGTGCCAAACAGTGGTATAACTACTACCACTACTCGCAGCTTGGCGACTACGAATGCACGGCGTGTGATTTTAAGCGCCCTACGCCGGATGTGCAGGCAACGAATGTGTCCCTGATGAACAACATCGAGTTTGATATTAACGGCAAAAAGATGGTGCTCAATTACAAGGGTTTTTATAACATATACAATATGATTGCCGTGTATGCCGCCTTGCAGGCATTCGGGATTGATACCTCAAATTTTGCCGATTTATTAAAAAGCTATAAACCGCAAATCGGCAGAATGGAAGAAATCACCTTAAAGGGCAAACCGGTCATTCTCAACCTTGCCAAAAACCCGGCAGGGTTTAACCAAGCCATCAGCACGGTTTTGACCGACCCGCGCAAAAAAGATGTGATTGTTGCCATTAACGACAATGCGAATGACGGTAAAGATGTATCGTGGTTGTGAGATGTGGATTTTGAAAAAATCAGTTCCGATACCCTTAACACCCTCACCTGTACCGGCATACGGCTGTATGATATTGCCCTGCGCTTTAAATACAGTGATGTAACAGTGGACGATATTACTGCCGATATGCGCGCGGCGATTGAAAAATGCTTACAAACCGATACCGAAGTGGTCTATATTTTGGTCAATTACAGCGCTATGTACACCACAGAAGATATCATGTTAGAGTTAAAAAAGAAATACGGAGGTGAAGGGTGATGGAACGCTCACTTACTATTTTACATATGTTCCCAGACCTGTTAAACCTCTATGGGGATAAAGGCAATATCGAATGTATGCGCAAGCGTTTAAATTGGCGCGGCATCGGTGCCGATATCATCCGCTGCACCTATGAACAACAGTTTACCGATTTTGATAAAACGGATATTATCTTTTTGGGCGGCGGTTCCGACAGAGAACAAAAAATTGTGTGTTCCGCCCTGTTAAAATACAAAAAAGAACTCAAAGCCTATGTCGAAAACGGCGGTGTGCTGGTAGCGGTATGTGGCGGGTATCAACTGCTCGGCAAATACTATGCACTGCCGGATGAAAAGATTGAAGGGCTGGATATTTTAGATATTTATACCGAACACGGCTCCCCACGCCTCATTGGCAACATTGTATTGCAAAATGATGAAATCGGGCAGCCGATCGTCGGCTTTGAAAACCACGGCGG
>CADBJA010000279.1 GCA_902794945.1 Oscillospiraceae bacterium | reverse complement strand
AATCAAGTGCGAATGTGTCGCCCACCACTCTTCTCTCTTCTCTTTTCTCTCTTCTCTTTTATCGAGCGTTAGTGAGATAAATTAGAATTTATCCGCCTAAAGGCGGCATAAATTCTAATGAAAAAGCGGATGAGTGCACTCATCCGCTTTTATTAAATGTTTAAATTCAAGCAAACATCTCTTGCACCATAATGGCATCGGAAAGGTCCACCACACCGTCATCATTCATATCTGCCGCCTCTAAGAAGTAACCTTCTAAAGTATCTTCAAAAAATGCGTAATTATACACCAAAGCAAAATCATTTTCACTCACCTGTGTATCGCCAATTACATCACCCTTGATAACGAAAGTATGTGTTTCATAAATTTCGCCGCTCTCATCCGAGAGTACAAGTGTGTAACCCGTACCGAGCCTGTCATTAAGTGCCGTTTCTTTATTCTCATTATCATACACTTTCATAACAACGGTATCGGAATGATTGACAATGGTAAAATCTTTTAATGCTTCACCTACGGTTTGACCGACATTTTCACCGTAAACAGCTGTTTGGTCGGCTTCAACAAAGGCAATATCTTCACCTGCAGGTGTTAAGGAAGGTCTGATTCTTAATGCCGCAATGGCGGTATTAAGTGCATCAACAAGCCCGTCAACCGTATCATTCGTCACCGCTTCGGGGTCACCGTAAAGTTGCGGTTCATCAAGTTTTTCCAATGTGTTTGCCGCCTGCTCAATTGCCGTATTCAGAACATCTGCCGTAGATTTTGTGTATGCGTTCAGGTCATATTCCATCGCTTCGGTCAGTTTGTCTTCTAAAGAGGAAGCGTCTATCACCCATTCAAGGTTGTTGACTTTATCGAGCAAATTGTCACGGCAAGCGTTATAATCCGCCTGTGAAGCCAAGAACCAAATGTTGTTAATCATGGAATAAGCGGGAACGCTCATTTCATCTTCCCCATCATAAGTCGGATACAGTTCTTCAGTGGAGGCGCATGCCCAACTATCCGGTGCAAAATCACCGTAAAGGGCATCTTGCAGCATATGCCAACTATCCTCCGTGAAGTCTGCCTCGTTGAGCCTGTAATTGCCGGTGGTATTATCTAAAATATCATTATAAACGACTCTTAAACCGTTAGGTTCAATGAGTTTATCTCTCAATCCCTGAATGTAACCGTAACGGTCAATATCGGCATGGTAAACGGAATCAACAATGTAAAGACCCTTCGTGGTTTCATCCTTCACCCGAAGTTCATTAATTGCCTGCCACAGTGCCGCACACACTCTGTCTGCCTGTGCTTTGGTGAAGTCAGGGTCATTGGTCACTTCTACCGCTTCATTGTAAGCGGAAACAAGATTTGCATATAAGCCTTGCGCATAGGTGGAACCAAAGAGCCTGCCGGTTTGCCAATCTCTGCCGAAATCATCATCGTAAGAATCATCGATGATGTTAGCTGCCCAACCGATACCCTCTTCTAACCACGCAGTATCAATATCTAATTTCACAAGCGCTTTCTCGGCATCGTTCACGGATTTGGTTGCCGCATCAATATCGGTTTGGAAGAGTGTTAAATCGTTGAGTATTCTTGTTGCCGCATTTGCAGCATTTTGATAGTTTTGCCATGAATCGGCACTGTAAATGTCATTACCATCTTCATCCACATTTACTCTTGCCGCCTGTTTCGCAATCGCTGCTTCCAACGCTGCCGTATCCACATACCAGTAGTACTGATTAATGGTATCCGTGAAGTTAGTTGCAGTGCCGACACTCACTGTTTTTTGTTTTATTACATTTGTTCTGTTAAACGGATATGCCGGAAAACTGCCGGCGGATAACACCTCTGCCGTATAAGAAGCATTATTCGTGACTTTCATGTCAATCTTTTTGCTGATTTGTACCGGCTGTGTATTATCACTGCCTTGGTAGTAATAATGATTTGTATACACTACAGCATACCTGACAAGATTGTTGTATGCCGTATTGACGGCATTGAGTGCGCTTTGCACTTCACCTGCCGTTTTTTTGATGGTACCGAGAACCGTGTAGGCATTCTTCAACGCGGTTTCGTAAGCATCCCAACCGCTCTTGTAGGAACCCTTGTTTAAACCCAATGCAGACAAAGCGTTTAATCTCTCACGCAGGGCACCCTTGTTATTATTATACACCGTAATATTCCAGGTAGATAAGACTTCTTTTGTCTTAGTAGACGCAATACCGAAAACGCCGCCGGTTTGCCCATATTGTCTTAAATTAATCGTGAAAGTGGATGAGGCTTCTGTCGGGATAGTGCCGGTAAAGGGACCGGGCACCGTTGCGTCTTTACCCGCTTGCAAACTAAAACCATCCGGGTTGTTTTTATCATTATTAAACTCGCTGGTAATATCTTTATGCTGCGGGTCTGTTCCGTAGCCGACCAAAAACAGCGATCCGGTAGAACTGGTTTGC
>CADBJA010000278.1 GCA_902794945.1 Oscillospiraceae bacterium | reverse complement strand
TGGAGGGATTATTTTTTATTTACAGCAGTCGGCAGTCGGCAGCCGGCAGTCAGCAAAAGATAAATCTTTATAAAATAGTGTGATGTGAGTATCGCACCGTTTTTTTCTTTTTTCGGGAGGGCACGGAGACCCTCCCCTACAAGTTGCGGTGTTTTTGCTTTCCTGCAAGCAATTCTTACCCTTACTTGTGCCTTGTGCCTTGTGCCTTATGAATTGTGCCTTAAAATCGGGGGTCCCGCCCACTCACCGACTGCTGACTGCTGACTGCTGACTGCTGACTGCTGACCGCTGACCGCTGACTGCTGACCGCTGACTGCTGTCAAAAAGGCGTTCTGCAAATTCCTTTTTATTTATATATTGACTTTTTTCTTATAATAGAGTACAATATATTGTGATAATTTATGTATGGAATTGTGCAAAATCACAATTTTTGCCAATTCATTCCATGGAGGGAAACAAGAATGAATAAGTTATTCAAAAAAAGTCTGTCGGTTATCTTGGCGATTGTGATGTTGTTTATGGTTGCAGTCCCCGTATTTGCCGCAAGTGTTGACAAAACTCCGGTTGTTGTCATTCCCGGCGTGCTCAACACCCCCATTATTCGCGAAAACGGCGAGCAAGTGTTGTTGCCCGATTTCAGTAACTTATCACAAGAGCAAATTGAGGAACTCATCAACACATTAAAGTACATTCTCAAATTGCAGGATAGTAAAGACTATTCCGGCGCCACAACAAAATTAATTGATTTGTTGTATGAATATTTAGACGGCGCTGCCTGCAATGCAGACGGTACATCCAAATACCCCACCCATGTGATTAAGAATTATAATAACTACAATACCGATTCTCGTGCCAATGAATCCATCGGCCGTGAAGTTTCCAAATACATCGGTAAAGAAAATGTATATGTTTTCACCTATGACTGGAGAGGCGAAATCATCAACATAGTCGATAATGAATTAGCACCTTTCATTGAAAAAATCAAGGCAGACACCGGCGCAAAACAGGTAAAAATTGCCTGTGTATCTATGGGCGGTGCCGTGACGAGCGCCTATTTAAACCGCTATGGTGACAGAAACGATGTAAAAAAGGTTGTTTTTGTATCCAGTGCCGCAAAAGGTGTTGAATTTGTGAACAGCCTGTTAGAAAAAGATATTACCGTGGTGCGTGAAGCGGTCGGCCCCTACTTCAAAGCATTTTTAGAGCAACCGATTCCGATTGCGGCAACTGCCATCAGCGGTTATTTAAAGCAAATCATCGGCGGATTACTTGACTCACAGTTAGACCGTATTTGGAATGAATTTCTACAGCCGTATGCTTTAAAATTCCCGGCAGTGTGGGAACTCGCAGAGCATACAAAGAGTATGGACCAAAAGTTGGAGGAATATAATGTTCACCCGACTTTAAAGCAAAAAGTAAAAGCCTATTACGACATTCAAGATAACTACAATAAAACTTTAGATAAATTACAGAAAAAAGGTGTAGAAATCTGCTTTACCTCCAACTACAATTTAGTAGGTGTTCCCGTCACCTCAAAAGCCATGGTTTCCAATACCGACTTCTTAATTACCACACGCCAAACCTCTAATGGTGCTACGGTAGCTGACTTATTCAAAACCCTTGGCGATAATTATCAACAAAAAGTGCCGGGCGATAAGAACTATGTGTCGGAAGATAATATTATTGATGCTTCCACTTGTTACTCCCCCGATAAAACATGGTTTATCAAAAATTTGGTACACGCCATTATTACCGACGGTGACCAACATTCCAAAATTGTGGCATGGTTAACCGTGAATAACGATACCACGATTGAAACGGATGAAAAATACCCGCAGTTTTTAGAGTACACCAAGGTAAAAGATGAAAACGGCAATGAATCTTATCAATTAGTGCCGGTGAAAAAAGTGGTTATTGAAAATCCGGAAGATAAGAACGGTACCGGCGAATATGTATCGAGCGCCGTAACCACTTACACTTACACGCAAATCACCGCTCTCGGTTGGGCGCTCATCATTGCGGTTGTCGCACTGATTATCATTCTCATTGCCAAGAAGCGTGGCAACAAAGAGCCGATTGAAGGCGTGCTGACTAAAGAAGAGATTAAGGCACTGCCCAAGGGTGAACGCAAAGCGGCAAAAAAGCAAAATAAAGCCCGCATCAAAGAGTGGAAGAAAGAACAAAAGGCAGCGAAGAAAGCGCGCAAAGCGGAACTGAAGGCAATGCCGAGAAAAGAGCGCAAAGCCGCCATTAAAGCAGACAAATCCGCCGCCAAAGCCCGCAAAAAGGAATTAAAGGCAGCGAGAAAAGCGGCAAAAAAACAAAGAAAATTAGAGAAAAAGGCTGCGAAAGCCGCGAAGAAAAGTAAATAAGAAATAGTCCCTCCGGTTGGAGGGATTATTTTTTATTTACAGCAGTCGGCAGTCGGCAGCCGGCAGTCAGCAAAAGATAAA
>CADBJA010000277.1 GCA_902794945.1 Oscillospiraceae bacterium | reverse complement strand
TATTCTCTTTCCATCTATCAAACGGGTGAGGGTGTCCCTCCCACAATTATTCATTATTCAATATTCATCATTCATTAAATTCTAATTTAGCCACCGCAAAGGTGGCATAAATTACAATTTAATTTCTCCCGCATAATCAATCGTGCCGGTGTAGTAGAGAGAACCGGCAACAATGAGGGCAATCACAACGGCAAAAATGATGTATACCCATTTCTTTTGCAGGGTAAAATCGCCCTCGATTTTGCGTAATATCAGCCAGTACAGTGCGAGCATCGCAAGCAAAGTGATAATTGCCGCCGGAATAGAGGTAATAAAGTGGGTGCCCCAAATGAGTGTGCCCACTAAAATGACCGCAATCCAAATTGCAAACACCCAAGCGTGCTTTAAAAAGTAATACAGCACACTGCGGTAGGTGACTTCTTTATTGCCGCCGGCGCGAAAGCCCGCAAATAATATCAGCGAAGTGGTAATCCAGTTAATGTAAAGCGAAATGGTGCTTACAATCAGCGAAATCACACCGGTAATAATCGTCAGTGTGGTTTTGGCATCTTCATACCCTTTAAAAATATTTTCAGGGTTTTTGAAAATAATGACCATGACAAGCCCTACGGCGAGCAGGGAAACCCCGACCCAGATTAAAAAACTGATGCCGAGTTTAAAGGAGTGTTTTACTTCTATTTCGTCATTATTTTGTTCTTTTGCACTTTGTTTTGAAAGAGCAGACTTATGCGTTTGTTGCTCTTCGTTTAATGCTTCTTTACGTTCTTTTTCGGTTTGTTTCATAGGTACCCCTCAAATGATTAAAATTTGTAAAAGCCCTTATAAAAGTGGCACTAAAATCTTTTATTTCGTAAAGCGTATGATTTAATAGACTTTGTGCCTTAAAATCGGGTGCGGGTGTCTCGCCCGCCATTCTTCTTTTTTCTTTCTTCTTTTTTCTTTTGGGGCGGATAATATCCGCCTCGGTTCTCCTAACCGATAATTTTTTTTGCGATGATTGGCGTTAAAAATGCTTCTACCAATGCGGCAATGAGCACCAAAACAAATACAATAATGAAACTTTTTAAAATGTCTTGTGTTTCTTGTTTGAAACCGTCTTTTTTGCCGCCGATATAGCCGCGCAGTATCGTAAATAGTTTTAACCCGCAAGCGCAAGAAATCAGCAGAGCCGGTATTTCAAAAATGCAGTGGGGCAATAACAGCGCGAGGTATTGGCTGAATGACCCGCCGAACAGGCGGAATGCCACACCGGTCACGCCGATACTTGCCGCGTCAAAAATGAGCATTGGCACACTTAAAATGCCGAACCCTGCGGCACACACAAGGCAGTGCAAGAAGTTGTTGAAGAACAGTTTAAAAAAACTTTCCCCTTGGTATAAATCCTCCATACTGCTCGCTTCGAGGGAGCCGGAAAAGAGGGAACCGAGCCCAAAGTAAAACACTGCCCACGCCACCGCAAAAATGATGGTGGAAATGATGAGATATTTTCTTCCGTTTTTCTTTAAAAACCAAATCATCAGTTATAAATATCCTGCTTTTCAAATGCAATCACGCTGCCGGCGCCGAATACCACTGCCCAAATGGCGGTAACGATGAGCGAGACAGCCAAATCTTTACTCGTGCGTGAGGTGGGGGAAATGATTAAATAGTTATCTATCAAATTGAAGAATAAATATTTCCACACCACATTGTTGGTGATTTTATCACTCGTGACCACCATCGGGATTAAGAAGGTGGCAACGGGTGTCATAATCGTGAGTACCACATTTTTGGAGATAACGGAGATAAAACTAATCACAAGCGCCACCATAAAGGTGCTGAGCACACTCATGCCAAATACCATTAACAGCCTGCCGACTACCGGCATGGTGGTTAAGGTATCGCCGAATTTTACCTCTTTCATACAGTTAAACGGTTCGGGGTTGCTCTTGCCCACCGCCATAAAGTAAATCACACTTTCTACCGCGCAGAACAGGGCGGTAATGAGTAAAAACTCCAAAATTACCGTAAAAATACATAGCAGTTTTGAGAGAATAATATCACTGCGTTTGTGCGGCGAGAGCAAACTGATTTTAATGGTAGAATTGTTATACTCTTTGGCAATGACCGCGGAAATAATGACCGCAATAAATATCATAAACATGCCCATATAGCCGTTGGCAAAGGCATTTTCTATAAATGAGGGAATACCGAATGCGGCATTGATGTTGTGCTCGATTTCATACTTCGCACGCTCTTTGTCGAAAGTATAAATCTCACCGTTGCGAATGCTTTCGTAAGCCGCTCTGTCCTCCTCGCTCATTTTGGCGAGCTGTTCGGGGGTAGCGCCGTCTCTGAGCATAATCTGCCACTCGATTTGCTCCTGATACTTCGCCTTTTCTTTGTCATTCATCTCACTCATGATTTTTTGCTGTTCACTTTCGGAGGGAACGGCAGCAGGGGTGAGGAACGCATCTGCATGCAC
>CADBJA010000276.1 GCA_902794945.1 Oscillospiraceae bacterium | reverse complement strand
TCGCTACGCTCGGTTAAAGAACCTGCCTATGGCAGAACCTTGTCGTTCACAAGGCTTTGCCTTGTTCGGTAAAATCAAGCGCGAATGTGTCGCCCTTAATTTTTCATTATTCATCATTCATTATTCATTATTTAGCGGAGGCACTCCGCTAAATAAAAAACGGTACCCATAGGATACCGTTTTTTGCGTACAGATTTTGTTTTATGTTGTCGAGGGGAGAATAAGACTGCGCATATCGCTTGCAAGGTAGAGAGAACCGCATATTAAAATGAGGCTGTTTTCGTCTGCCAATGCGCTTGCACGGGCGAAAGCCTCGCGCGGTTCATCAAAATAATCACAGTGCAAGTAAGCACCGATTTGCGCTGCCTCTAAAGAACGAGGGTTAGATGCCTTGGTCGCAATCACCGTATCGGCAATGCTCTCTATTTTTAACACGCTCTCTTGCCACGCTTTATCCGCCATCATCGCCGTAATGGCAATGATTTTTTTATCGGCAAAAAAGTGGCGCACGGTTTTTAAAAGTGCATCAATACCGTCGGTATTGTGCGCGCCGTCAATAATGACATCCGGTGTGCGCGAGACAAGTTCCATCCTTGCCGGAAGCCGAGCGGCTTTTATCCCTTTAAAAATTGCCGTATCCCCTACGCCGAGCAATTTTGCCGTTTCGATCGCCGTAACGGCATTTTGCATTTGGTGAAAGCCGAGCATGGAAAGTTCATACAGTTTATCTTTATAAAAAAAGGCTTTGCCGTTATAAGAACGGGTTTTGTTTTCGCAAATATACAGTTCATTCTGCATTTCATCCGCTTTTTGCTTTATCACATCAACTACTACCGGTGCCTGCCCGTAAGCGAGCACGGTTTTACCGCCCTGTTTGATAATGCCTGCCTTGTTCTTCGCAATAGAAGTGAGCGTATCACCCAAATACTCGGTATGGTCAAATGATATGGAGGTAATCACACTCGCAAGCGGTGTATCAATCACATTCGTGGCATCATAAATGCCGCCAAGACCGACTTCGAGCACCACCACATCACATTTTTTTGCGGCAAAGTACACCATCGCCAGTGCGGTGATAATTTCAAACTCCGTGGGGCTGTCATCCATTGCATCCGCGGCGGCAAATACCTCTGCCGCACAGGTGCATAAATCCTCTTTCGAAATCATTTGCCCGTTTAGTTGAATCCGCTCTCGAAAATCAATCACAAATGGTGAGGTGTATAAGCCTACGCACTTTCCCTCTGCGATGAAAATTTCGGAAAGCATGGTGGAAACAGAGCCTTTCCCGTTGGTGCCCGCGATATGCACAAATTTGAGTTCCTTTTGCGGGTCGCCCAAACGGTGCAATAAAGCAGACACCCGTTCTAAACCTAAACGGGTGCCAAACTTATTTAAAGAATGAATTTTATGTAATGTACTTTGATAATTCATTAACCTAAATTCTCAATACTTTTGATGATATTGGCAATTTTTTCTTCAAAAATTTTCTTATCTTTCTTCACGCCCTCTACCACCTTTTCGGGTGCTTTGGATAAGAAGCCTTCGTTGGAAAGTTTGCCCATAATTTGTGCCAGTTTCTTTTCTGCCGCTTCTTTTTCTTTTTGCAGGCGTTTTTTCTCTGCCTCAAAATCAATGAGTTCGGCAAGCGGAATGTAAATGGTTGCATCATCCGTAACTACTTGCACGGCAGTGGGCATATGGAAGGATGCTGCCACTTCTACCTCAGCCGCACCGGCAAGGCGCTGCATAAAGGGCACTGCCTGTGTGAAAGTGTCGATATATTCGGTAGCGATACATACCTTTGCTTTCTTTGAGGGCGGCACATTCATTTCATTACGCCTGTTTCTAATCGCGCGAATGGCTTTAATAATTCTGCCCATTTCCGCCTCGGCTTCCGGGAAATGCAAGGCATCACTGTACTCCGGCCATTTTGAAATCATAATGCTTTCGCACTCATCGGACATGGTTTGCCAAATTTCTTCGGTAATGAAAGGCATAAACGGGTGCAACAGTTTCATCGTTTCGCTCATCACGAAAATAATCACTTCACGCACGGTTTTTGCGCTCTTTTCATCGGCATTAAAGCGGATTTTGGCAAGTTCAATATACCAGTCACACAAATAATCCCAAATAAAGTCATAGAGTTTGCTGACCGCAACGCCGAGTTCATATTTATCTAAATTCTCGGAAACTTCTTTGGCAAGGGTGTTGAATTTTGAGAGTATCCACTTATCTTCAAGCGCCAATTCCTCGGGCAACTTGTGGTCAATCGGTTTGCCCTCACAGTTCATATTGATAAAGCGCGCCGCATTCCAAATTTTATTGGCAAAATTGGAAGATGCAGTGATTTTTTCTTCACTAAAGCGCATATCGTTACCGGGGCTGTTACCGGTGGCAAGGGTAAAGCGCAGTGCATCGGCGCCGTGCTCTTCAATGATCTTGAGCGGGTCAATACCGTTGCCGAGGCTCTTTGACATCTTT
>CADBJA010000275.1 GCA_902794945.1 Oscillospiraceae bacterium | reverse complement strand
TTAAGCCAAATTTGGATTAAATCAAAACAAATACAATCAAGTGCGAATGTGTCGCCCACCACTCTTCTCTCTTCTCTTTTATCGAGCGTTAGTGAGATAAATTAGAATTTACACACGCAAAAAAGAGGAAGCATATGAAAAAAATTCGTTTTAAATCCATCTTTACCAAAACCATCGCCATTATGTTGCCGTTGGTTTTGTTGATTAATCTCATCATTCTCATCGCACTGTATTGGATTACCTATCAATATAATTATGAAAAGAGCGAAAGAGATGTGACCACGGCGGCAAATGTGATTGAGGATTTTGTCGGCATCTATGATTTTAACAATGAGGCGGAACTGGCGGAACTCAACGCCAGTTTAAGCGCACTGTGCCGTGAGTTTGACATATCGTATGCCTATGTGTTAGATGTAGATGCAACGGCGGACACCCAAAAGTACCTTGCCATCGGTTACGGCAACCTGGCAAGCAAAAGTTTTAAAAATGAGCGCAAAGTCGGCGATGTGGTGCAGGGGGATTTGTCGGAAGTGCAAATCCGCGTGGCAAAAAACGAGCAAGATTACGGTTATGAACATTTAAAAAACCGCTTTGATGATACCATTGTGTGCTATGTACCGCTCAAACATGTGTACAATGAACAGCTCAAAACCTTTGAAGAAAACGACAATCGCGGGCGCATTGTGGCAGCGGAAATCTCCTTTTTACAGGTGATGCAGCATTTTCGTACCAATTTTGTATATGTGGCTTTAATCACATTGGTTTTAGCGGTTTTGATGACCGTGGGGTTTGCCCTTATTTTAAAACAATTGGTGGCAAAACCGGTGGGTAAAATCAGCCGGCAAATGCAGCAGTTTGCCGAAAACCATACTATCCGTGATGAGAAACTGTACCTGAAAGACAGCACGGAAATCGGCAGAATGGCACATTCTTTTAACGCTATGACCGATGAAATAACCACATACTTGCACGATATTGAAAGTTTAAATAAAGAAAAACATATGCAAGAGGCGGAACTGGGTATCGCCAAAAAAATTCAATTGGGGCTTTTGCCTGCACCCGCTTTGCGTATGGATACGGCAAATATAGATGCGTACATTTTACCGGCGCGCAATGTGGGCGGTGATTTCTACGATTATCGGATTATGGAAGACGGCACGGTTAATTTTGCCATTGCCGATGTTTCGGGCAAAGGCGTAGCGGCGGCGCTGTTTGTATCGCGTGCAATTACGCTCTTACAGATGTACAGCGATTTGGGCTTTGAGCCTGCCGAAACCATGGCGCACTATAACGATAAGTTGGCGGCGCAAAACCCAAACAAACTCTTTATTACCACTTTTCTTGCAAAGTATAACCCGCACACGGGGGAGCTTACTTACACCAATGCCGGGCATAACGCGCCGTATCTGCTCTCGGATACACTCACCCCGTTAGAGGGCGCTTCCGGTATGGCGGCGGGCATTTTTGCGGGTGAAACGTATGAGCAAGAAACCATTCGTTTACAAAAAGGCGATGTGCTGTTCTTATATACCGACGGCGTGAATGAAGCGCAAAACACACGCGGTGAACTGCTCTCGACCGAGCGGCTCGAAGCGATTTTAAGTGCACACATAGCCGACAAGCGAGGCATTATTCCCGATGTGTTAAAAGAAATAGAAACCTTTAGCGAGGGTGCGGAGCAAAGCGATGATATCACGATGCTGTGCTTAAAAACCCCCGGCGCTTTCTATCATCAAGAATTTACCCTTGCGGCAGATGTGCAAAACCTAACGACCGTAAATGAAGCGTTAGAGCACATTCCCGCCATCAGTGAGGAATTGCGCCTAAACTTAAACCTGATGGCGGAAGAGATATTTGTGAATTTATGCTCATATGCCTATGAGGGTAAAGAGGGTGAAATCTTCTTCTCGGTCAATGTGGCGGATACGGTGGAACTGACCTTTAAAGACGCCGGCACCCGCTTTAACCCGACCAAAAATTTGTTGGATATTGAGGCGTATGACCACGAGCACACAGTCGGCGGGCTCGGCAGGTTTATCACCTTTAATTTGGCGGATGATTATGAGTACCGTTACGAAAACGGCGCGAATGTGTTAAAGTTAATTAAGCTTATAGACTAAATACGAAAGCAGCCACCCGAAAAGGGTGGCTGCTTTCGTATTTAAGCGGTCGGTAGTCAGCGGTCGGCAGTCAGCAGTCAGCAGTCGGCAGTCAGCAGTCAGCAGTCAGCGAAAGGGCGGGACACCCGCACCCGATTTTAAGTAATAAGTAATAGTGAAGAGTGAAGAGGTGAGGGCGACACATTCGCACTTGTTTCGCTTCGCTCTAAAACCAAAAAGCCTCCCTTGTGTAAAGGGTGACTCCCTGCAGTGCAGGCAATGTCGTCAACTTAAGGTGCTTTATCAAAAAAACGAGTCATTCTGAACGAAGTGAAGAATCTTTTTATACCGTAACTCTGATAAATAAAAGATCTTTCGACAAG
>CADBJA010000274.1 GCA_902794945.1 Oscillospiraceae bacterium | reverse complement strand
GGGTGAGGGTGTCCCTCCCACAATTATTCATTATTCAATATTCATCATTCATTAAATTCTAATTTAGCCACCGCAAGGGTGGCGTAAATTAGAATTTACTTGACATCCGTCAAATACCATGTTACTCTATATACATAGATTATCTATGTATAGGAGAAAACGCTATGAAAATCAGCAAAGAACTCTCAAAAGGGAGCAATGCCGCATTAATCTTATCTGTTTTGGCAGAAGAAGATATGTACGGTTATAAAATCATCAAAGAATTGGAGCGGCGCAGTGAAAATGTGTTTTCACTCAAAGAGGGCACACTGTACCCGATACTGCATGCGCTTGAAGAAAGCGGCATGGTAGAAGCCTATTGGGTAGATGCCGATTCACGCAAACGCAAATATTACCACATCACCCGCAAGGGGAAATCGTGCTTAAAAGAGAAAAAAGAAGAGTTTAAAGTGTATTCCGCCGCTGTCGGCAAAGTGTTGGGGATTGCTACGGTATGAAAAAAGAGAACTTTATTAAAACCGTTATTTCTCATATCGGTGATACCACGCGCAGGGCAGAGGTGCTTGCCGAATTAAATGACCATTTGCAAAGTAAAAGCGCGTATTTTGAAGAACTGGGCTTTGAAAAAGAACCCGCCGCCGAAAAAGCGGAACAGGCGTTGGGCAATTTTGATGATGCCGGCACTATTGGTGAACAACTCGATGCCATCAAAAAACCGCACCGCATCGTGCGTGTGCTGTTGCTTATCGCATCGCTTATGTTTTTATTTGCCTGTTTTGCCTTACGGTTTTTCTTCTTTGCCGGCGGTTTGGATATTGATTTTGAGTCTTCACCTCCCGATTTTTTCACATTTATGCAAGTACAACTGTTATGGGTGCTTTGCATGGGCTTGCTCTGCCTGTGCCGGCGCTTTCAGGCGGTGGCGGGTATGCTGTTGTGCATTCCGAGTGCGCTGATGCTCATTGTCGGGCATGTGAGGAATCTGATTTATGTTCTCAAAGCACTGTTGCATTTTGAAAATGTAGGCGAGTTGTTTCATTATGCTGATTTTGGCGGTTACACGGTGGAAAATGAAACATTGGGCATTTTTTTGTCTTTTGTTATCGGCGCCTTGGTGACCATACCTGCCGTTGCCGCTGTGGTATTACTAATTAAAAAAAGAAATTTAACTTTTTCGCGCCGTGATATGGTGGTGCAAAGAGCGGTAAAAGCCGTGCTCATTACCGTTTTTGCCGTGTCTGTCTTCTTCACGGTTGTGGTCGGCATCGTTACCTTGGCTGGCAGAGAAACCGCGGTGCAAAAAACAGCGGCGGCGGTGGAGCAAATGGATACTTTTATCCTCTCACATACGGATGAAATATTAAGTGAAGATAAAAGCACCGCACGCGAGCAGTTACAAAAACTTTTCCCGGATATGGCAGTGGGGAAAGATTTGGCTTGCGGCAGCGCCGGTATGCGTTTTTACACTTACAAAAAGGGCGGTCATTCTTATTTTCGCCTCTATACCGTTTTGCAGGATATGCGGGGCTGGTTTTTGGATGTATCGGATGCGCAGTTGCTCGAACAGGCAAAAGCGTGTGATAAAACAGATATCCGCAACCTGCCCAAACCCTATGCGCTTGCAGTCAGTGAAAACAGTTATGGTGCAGGGGAGACAGGCGCCGTGTTGGATGTGTTTTACGACAATTTTTCCGAATATGCCGGTGAGTATGACGATGAGGTGCTCGACAAAGTACTGTATCGGTATACGGCGGGGAGCGATTTTGTTTATATGAACAGCGTGTTTCGTACTGTAGGCAAGCCGTATGATTACGATGCGGCACACGAAGCGGCACTGGCGGAGGCACTCAAAAAGAAACTTGCGCACCCCGAGCGGTATCGCGATTTTATCGATTGCGAGAGCGAAATATATGAAAAGATATTTGCTGTCAGTTTTGATAAAACATTAGGGCAATATCAGGCAGATATGGAAGTGGAAGTGGATTATTGGACTGAAATTGACGGTAAAGTTTACTCCGTTATGCCGGAATCGGTAGAAATTGTAAGCGTTACTTATAAAATGGAAAACGGCAAGGCGGTCATCCTCGAACTATGGCAGCCGGATGACGGTGATTACTATGAACCGTCCATCAAAAAACGCTTTAGTGACGCCGCTTTTAAAGCGTGGCAAAAAACAGGCTATTCGGATGAATTCAACAGTTATGAAGCAATGTATCGTCGTATAAAAAGGTATTGCGGCAAAAGTCCTTACGCCCATATCGTATTTATTGACCCCACCACCGGTGAGTGTGAGTATTATGTATATACCGTATTTGGTGCACTCGAGAAAGATGTGAGGCGCATGCGCCTTGACAAATAGGAATTTGTTGAGCCCGTTGGGCTCTCAAATTCCTATTTGTAATGAATAGTGAATAATGAATAATGAAGAATTGAGGGAGGGACACCCTCACCCGTTTGATAGATGAAAAGATAATATCTATTAT
>CADBJA010000273.1 GCA_902794945.1 Oscillospiraceae bacterium | reverse complement strand
TGTGGGTGTCCCACCCTCTCGCTACCGGCTATCGGCTAACAGCTAACAGCTTAAATTCTAATTTAGCCACCGCAAGGGTGGCATAAATTAGAATTTACCTCACCAAATCCACCAAATCAACCGGGTAAATCTTTTGCAAATCGCAAAAAGGCATTTCAATTTGCCTGCCCACTTTGCCTGCCGAAAAGAAAATGGTGTCATACGCTGCGGCGCTCGCATCAATAAAGGTGGCAAACTGCCGTTTCATCCCGATGGGCGAGCATCCGCCGTGTACATAACCCGTGAGCGGAAATAACTTCTTTTGCGGTATCATTTCCACATTTTTTTCACCGGCGGCTTTTGCCGCTTTTTTTAAATCCAATTCTCCGGCGGCGGGCACCATAAACACATAGTATTTGCCGCTTTTGCCCACGGTGACCAGGGTTTTAAACACCCTGCCGACTTCTTGCCCGAGGGCGGCGGCAACCTGCTCGGCGTTTAAAAGGGTGTTATCATACGCATAATCACGGTAGGTGACACCTGCCGCCGCGGCGAGGCGCATCACATTTGTGATATCTTCGTGTTTTTTCTTTGCCATATCAGTCGTTTAATATTTCTTTTATTGCTTCTATCTCTGCGGGTGAGGTGATACCTGCAGGGATTTTTTCTTCTTTTAATAAAGCGGAATACAGCACTTGTTTTTTAAGGTTGGAGCCTTGAAAACGCGAGACTAAATCGGTCAGCGCTTCTTTTTTCGGCGGGTTTTGCAAGGCGGTAATCCCCGAAAGGGTCACTTTGACTTTATCCGTCGGTTTTGCGGTGAGCACAAGTTTGATAAAACCTTTGCTTTGCCTGTCGGTTTTCACCCTTCTGCCGTTGATATACACGGTCAGGTTTTTAGCAGATACAATATCTTTAAATGAAAGGGTGTAACTGCGCTGTTTCGGGATGAGTTTTGTATCGCCTGTGGCAGGGGAAATTTCAAAAATGACTTTATCTTCATTTTCACTTACCGTGAAGGCGGTTTGGCAAAATGCACCGTTTCGGTAATCCATACTCTCGCCGTCATCCTCATACAAGGTGAAAGTGCCGTTGCCCCTGTATATATAGAGTTCCATTGCATCCGGATTGTCGGTGGAATTGTGCCTGCCGTCCGCCGCCAACGGAAGGATGGTGCCGGCTTTCGCCAACACGGGGATAGAACTTAAATCACGAAAGACTTTGCGTTTGCCCTCACCCTCATAAATTCTGCCGGTGAAAATATCGGTAAATCTGCCCGCCGGTAACCACAAATCGGTGCCGGCAAGCAGGGTCGTTTTGTTTCTCTTTTCGGTAATCGGCGCCACAATGAGTTCACTGCCGAAATAGTATTCATTCGGCACGGTGTAGGCGTCTTCCGTTTCCGGGTAGTGGTAGTACATCGGCTCAATGAGCGCCCTGCCCGCGGTATGGGTGCGGTAGTTCATCGTGTAAATGTACGGCAACAGTCTGTGGCGCAGGCGCAGTGCCTCTGTCGCCAAGCGACCGGCTTCGTCACCGTAACGCCACGGCTCTTTGCCCATAAATTCGTTATTGGAAGAGTGCAGGCGCATAATCGGGCTGAATACGCCGTATTGCACCCAACGGGTGTACAGTTCATCATCATTATAGCCGAACATATGCCCGCCGATATCGTGGCTCCACCAACTGTAACCGATATTCGAGGCGGTCGCGGTGAAATAGGGTTGAAATTGTAAGGATTCCCAACACATCAAGGTATCACCCGAAAAGCCGAGCGGGTAGCGGTGGGAACCGGCGCCCGCAAAGCGCGAGAGCAACAATCCGCGTTTGCCGCCGCGTGCATTGTCTAACAAATGGTAATGGTTGAGCGCCCACAGCGGGTCAAGCCCCTTGATGCGGGACTGCTTGCCCTGTTGCCAATCCATCCACCAAAAGCACACGCCTTCTTCTTCATACTTATGGTGACAAAATTTAAAGTAGCCCTCCACAAATTTGGGGTCGGTGATATCGAAAGAGATTTTCTCTTTACGGGTTTTGTCAACACCCATAAAGTCGGCAAATTCTTCATACATATCTTCAAACCACCGCACGCCTTCTGCCGGGTGCAGGTTGAGGGTGACTTTGTGCCCCATATCGTTTAATTCTTTTAAAAATGCCTTGTAATCGGGGAACAAATCGGTATTCCAAGAATAGCCCGTCCAACCCGGGTTGATGACTTTTTCAAACAAATAGCGCGTTCCGCTGCGGGAGGGGTCATTTTGCATCGCGTCTTTGCCGAACTGTTTTTTTACATCCACCCAGTGCCAGTCCATATCGACCGTGGCAACGCTAATGGGGATTTCTTCACTCTGAAAGCGGTGCATCAGCGTGAGGTATTCTTCCTGCGTGTATGCCTTGTAGCGACTCCACCAGTTTGAGAGCGCAAAGCGGGGAATGAGCGGTGTGCTGCCGGTCAGGCGGTAAAAGTCCTTCACGGCGGTGATGTAATCATGACCGTAAAGGAAGTAGTATATATCGCTGCCACGCTTTTTACGGGGCAACAC
>CADBJA010000272.1 GCA_902794945.1 Oscillospiraceae bacterium | reverse complement strand
GTGAGGGCGCTCCCTGTTAGGGAGACGTCACGAAGTGACAGAGGGTCTGGCGTGCGCTCCAAGCATCCCTCCCACAATTATTCATTATTCAATATTCATCATTCATTAAATTCTAATTTAGCCACCGCAAGGGTGGCGTAAATTAGAATTTACTAAAAAACCTTGGAGCACTTTCTGTGCCCCAAGGTTTTTTAGTCTATGTATTCTCTTTGGATTAACGGGTTTACATACAGCGGTGAAAAATCGAGTTTGACTGCATCGCCGGGTTTTACATCGGAGCCGGTCACATCAACCGCCGTGTGCGAGAGTCCGATTTGACCGATGGCAGTGTATTTTTTACCGCCGATTTCCACTTTTAAGTAATCTTTCGCGAGGTACTCTTTCACATTGCGATAGCCGCCGATAAGCGCATCGCCAAGTGAAAAATGTTCAAAGCGCGGTGCCATCCCCCACCCGTCGGTATGCCCGACAGGGACCACTGCAATTTTCGTCGGTTTTTTAGTAGTGTATGTGCCGTTATAGCCCACTTTCCACCCTTTCGGGAAAGTGGTCATGTCAATCACCTGTACTTGCATATAGCCCACACGCTTTAACTTTTTGGCATTTGCCCCCAAAATTCTGCCCGTAAAGGCAGAGCCGATACGCACGGCATCTAACCGAGAAGCCGGCACATTAAAGGCGGCAGAGGAATTGGCGGCGTGCGCCATTTCAAAAGTAAACCCGCGTTCTTTCAGTTTATTCACCACATCTAAAAAAGTATCTAATTGTTCTTCGGTACGGTTAACATCGGTAAATGCAGCGGCAAAGTGGGTATAAATTCCCTCAAAACGAATGCACTTACAGGTTTCCAAAATATAGCACATTTCATCAATCTCACCGGGCATTAAACCGTACCTGCCCATACCGGTATCAATTTTTAAATGTGCCCTGCCGATGATGCCTTTCGCTTCCAGATAAGCGTTATAAGCCAATGCCGCATCTTGCGAACCGATGGTGGCAATCGCGCCGATGTCGGCGATACGGGCAAGCTCCTCCGGCACGGCAGTGGAGCGCAACAATAAAATATCTTTCCCCTTTAAAATATCGGCAGACAATGCCTCGGCATCTTCCACCTCGGTCACGGCAAACATCTCGATACCGTTTTCCGCTAACAGTTTTGCCATAAAATCTCTACCGAAGCCGTAGCCGTTGCCTTTGACAACGCCGATGATTTTAGCGGTGCCGACTTCCTTTTTGACTGCTTCGATATTATAAACAATATCCGAACGATTGATAATGTATTTCATACTGCTCCTTATAGCACAACAACCTCTTTGCAGAGGTTGTTTCACTTTATCTTAACTTCTGTCTTAACTTATCTGCCACATTGTAAGCGTGGTACACGGCGGGGTTGAGAACCAAGTCATACTCACCGATAAACTCGCGAATATAGCCGTTAAACCCTCTTTTAAAGCGATACAAACCGTAATGCGGGTTATTCTCGTTTTCGATATCACCACTGATACCGCCAAAGTCATACACTTCGGCACCGGTTTCAAGCCCCCACTCAATCATTTTCCACTGCAACAGATAATTCGGGTAGGTGTTGCGGTAGGAGTTGGAACTCGCGCCGTACTGATACTTACAGGTTTTACCGAAATTGATGGCGATGGTACCGGCAATCGCCTTACCCTCGTAATACGCCATATACAGTCTTGCATACTCACCCATATTATCGAGCATGGATTCAAAATACTCGATAGGTCTGGTGGAAAAACCGTCTCTCTCGCCGGTTTCTTTCATAATTTCCATAAATTCGGGCAGGGCTTCTTTACCGCAGATTTTCACTTCTACCCCTTTTCTGCCGGCTTTGCGGATTCGGTTTCTGTAATCGGGCTTAAAGGTGAGCATCAACTCATCTGCATTCATCCCTTTGTAATCAAACACATACACAAAGCGTGCCTGTACATTTTCAAAATCCAAGCCGGTGGGCAAGCGTTTAAAACCAAGTGCATTTAAGTGCTCTGCAAAATCGGTGTGCTCTACGGTAATTTCAGGGTCTATTTTAATGACATACCCCTTGTTTTCTTTGGCAATTTGTTTGATGCCCTCAAGCAGTTCATCAAAGGTTTCCAAATCCTCCGTATCGCACGCAAAGCCGCGGCATACATATAAAAGGGAACATTTAATCACCGGCACAAAACGAATGAGCACCGAACCGGCACCTTTAATATTTCCCTGTTCATCTTTTGCCATAATCGCTTCCCATTTCCAGGAAGATTTTACTTTGCCCCAGTTTCTGGTGTGGCAAAATAAACCCTTCGGGTGTGAGGCTAAAAATGTTTCATATTCTTTGTAATTTTGGTCATTAACTCTTTCTATCATAGTATCTCCCATACAAATAGGAATTTGTCGAGGTCTTACGACCTCTCCCAATCCCTATTCAATGAATAATGAATGATGAATAAGAACCTGCCACAAAGTGTCAGAACCTTGGCGTTCGCATAACTAATGTTATGCTCGGCTAAGTGAATAATTAAGGGC
>CADBJA010000271.1 GCA_902794945.1 Oscillospiraceae bacterium | reverse complement strand
CGAAGAATCACCGTGGGGATTGAGTTTCATCACATCACCCACAATTTTTGCACTTTTCGCGCGCTTACCTTCTAAAAGCTTGTCCAAATACATGGAGTAAAGCAGTTTTCTGTGCGAGGGTTTAAACCCGTCAATTTCCGGAATGGCACGGCTTAAAATCACGCTCATTGCATACGGCATATAGTTTTTTGTGAGCGTTTGTGTAATCGGTTGCTCTACGAGTGTGCCGGCGCCTTCTATATGAATATCGTCCGTCAATGCAACGATATGGGAAGTTTCTTTACTTTTTTTCTTTCTTGCCATGGTTTCTCCTATACAAAATCAGGTATGTGTTTGATTACATTAAATCGGCATCATCCAAATACAAGTGACCGTTTGCGGTGATGTATTCTTTTCTGCCCTGCAAATTATCGCCGAGCAGTAAATTAAACATTTCAAAGGTGTTTTCCGCCGCTTCCATTTCCACCTTAATCAGCCTGCGTGTTTGCGGGTTCATCGTGGTCATATTCATCATTTCGGGGTCATTTTCACCGAGACCTTTGGAACGCTGAATCACAATTTTTTTGGCATTCTCTTCGCCGATTTCTTCTAACACCTTCGCTTTTTCCGCTTCGGAATAGGCAAAGTAAGTTTGGTTTTTAAAGGTGATTTCAAACAGCGGTGATTCCGCAATAAATACTTTGCCCTGCTCAATGAGTGTGGGCATTAAGCGGTAAATCATCGTTAAAATCAGGGTGCGGATTTGGAACCCGTCTACATCGGCATCGGTACAAATAATGATTTTGTTCCAACGCAGTGAGTTGATATCAAAATTGTTAATATCTTTATTTTTACCCTTGCTCTCCACTTCCACACCGCAGCCGAGCACACGGATTAAATCGGTAATAATCGGGCTTTTAAAGATTTTGGCATAATCGCTCTTTAAGCAGTTTAAAATTTTGCCCCTCACCGGCATTACTGCCTGAAATTCGGGGAACCTGCCCTGCACAACAGAGCCTTTTGCAGAGTCACCCTCTACGATATAGAGTTCCCTCTCTTCCACCACTTTAGAGCGGCAATCCACAAACTTTTCTACGCGGTTAATCATATCGGTAGAATTTTTTAGTTTGGTTTTAATCGCTACCCTCGAGGCTTCGGCACGCACCCTTGAGCGCATATTGATGAGCACTTGATTGGTGATTTTATCGGCTTCATCTTTATTTTCAATAAAGTAAATTTCAAGTTGATGCTTAAACATATCCGTCAGCGCATCTTGAATAAATTTATTGGTAATCGCCTTTTTGGTCTGGTTTTCGTAAGAGGTTTGTGTAGAGAATGACGATACCACTAAAATCAGGCAATCATCAATATCCTGTATCGTGATTTTACCGTCGCTTTTGACATACTTTCCGTTTGTCTTTAAATAATTATCTATTTGATAAATAAATGCGGTTTTGACTGCCTTTTCGGGCGCACCGCCGTGCTCTAAGAAAGAAGAATTGTGGTAATACTCTTTGCACTGCACTTTATTAGAGAAGCAAAGCGCCGCGGTCATTTTGACTTTGTAAGCATCTAAATCTTCCCTATCTCTACCCTCGGCTTCATTCTCCCAATACTGAATGGTGGAAAACGCCGTACCGGCTGCCAATTCCTCTACATAGTCGGTAATACCGTGCTCATAGAAAAACTCGGTGGTTTCAAACTTTGAGGTAGAGCCGATTTGCTTTTTAAACACAAAATTCACACCGGCATTGACCACCGATTGGCGCTTAATGGTTTCAATCAAATGCGCGGTCGGGATATCAATATCGGTAAATACTTTTAAATCGGGTTTCCAACGGATTTTGGTGCCGGTTTGCCTGCCGCTGTATGCTTCTTTTTGCATACCGCCCACATTGAAGCCTTTTTCAAAGTGGAAGTTATACTTAAAACCGCCTGTTAAAATTTCGGCGTCCATATATTCACTCGCAAACTGTGTGGCACATAAGCCAAGACCGTTTAAACCTAATGAGTAGGTATAAGAACTGCCCGCCTGATTGGTGTTGTACTTACCGCCGGCATAAAGTTCACAGAAAACGAGTTCCCAGTTATAGCGCTTTTCTTTATTATTATATTCTACGGGAATACCGCGCCCGAAATCTTGCACTTCAAGCGAGCCGTCGGAATACTGCGTGATAATAATCTTCTTACCGTGGCCCTCTCTTGCTTCGTCAATCGAGTTTGATAAGATTTCGAAAAATGAATGTTCGCACCCTTCAATCCCGTCCGACCCGAAAATAACGGCGGGGCGCAGCCTCACCTGGTCGGGTCCTTTTAAATGGACAATATCATCGTTACCGTAACTGCCTTTTGCTTTTTTAGCCATATTTTCTCCTATAATAATAGTATATTAATATAAATTAAAGTTTTAAAACAAATACACTCTATTTTACACAATATATAGTGTGTTTGTCAAGTTAAATTCCCCAGATGTCTCTTTTCTTATTTCCGTGAAAAGAAATCCACGGAAAAGAAAAAATATAAGGGCGACACATTCGCGCTTGATTGATAAATACATTCTTCTTATCAAC
>CADBJA010000270.1 GCA_902794945.1 Oscillospiraceae bacterium | reverse complement strand
ATCTATCAAACGGGTGAGGGTGTCCCTCCCACAATTATTCATTATTCAATATTCATCATTCATTAAATTCTAATTTAGCACAGCTAAATTAGAATTTACTATACCAACTTCTCCGGCTTGGTCATTTCATCAAATTCTGCGGCGCTCATCAAGTTTTGTTCAAGGCACACTTCTTTGAGTGTTTTGCCGCTCTCAAAGGCGGCTTTGGCAACCGCACCCGCTTTATCGTAGCCGATGGCGGGGCTGAGTGCCGTAACAAGCATTAAGGAGCGCTGCAAATTTTCCTGCATCTTTTCGACATTTGCCCGAATGCCTTTGGCACAGTATTCGTTAAAACAGTGCAACGAATCCGTTAACAAATTCACCGATTGCAAAAAGTTATACGCAATCACCGGTGCATACACATTCAGTTCAAAATTGCCTTGCGAGTTAGCAAAGGCAATCGCCGTATCATTCGCCATCACCTGCACGGCAATCATGGTAACCTGCTCGCACTGGGTGGGGTTCACCTTCCCCGGCATAATGGAAGAGCCTTTTTCATTAAACGGTATGGTGATTTCACCGTAACCGCAACGCGGACCGCTGGCAAGAAAGCGCACATCGTTGGCAATTTTCATCATATCGCTTGCAAGCGCTTTGAGCGCACCGTGTGCAAACACCAGTTCATCACGCGCTGTCATGGCGTGGAAGTTATTTTCGGGGGCTTTAAAACTTTCGCCCAGTTCTTTATTTAACTGTTCTAAAAACGCCTCGCGAAAGCCCGCCGGGCAGTTGATACCGGTGCCGACCGCCGTGCCGCCCTCGGCAAGCGCCCTCAGGTGCTCCAACGCATCTAAAAGCATTTCGCGGCTCTTTTCGAGCATACTTCTCCACCCGCTTACTTCTTGTGAAAAGCGAATGGGCGTAGCATCCTGCAAATGGGTTCTGCCGATTTTAATGACCGTTTCATTTTCGGCTTCTATACGCTTAAAGGTTGCCACAAGCGCCTCTATTTCGGGCAACAATCTGTTTTTAATGCTCACCACTGCGGCAATGTGCATCGCCGTGGGGAAAGTATCGTTAGAAGATTGCGCCATATTCACATCATCATTCGGGTGCAGTAATGCCTCGCCCGCAATGTCATTGCCGTAAGCCGCAAGCACCTCATTCATATTCATATTGGTGCCGGTGCCGGAGCCGGTTTGCCATACATGTAAGGGGAATTGGTCTTCGAGCTCGCCGCTCAGCACCGCATCGCACGCTTCACAAATCACATCGCGCTTTGCTTTGCTCAAATTGCCGAGAGAGGCATTGGCAATCGCCGCACACTTTTTAATGTAAGCAAAGGCAGTGATAATCTCTGCCGGCATACTTTCATCCCCAATATCAAAATGTTCAATGGCGAGGTCTGTTTGCTCACCCCAAAATTTTTCGTGGTTCATAAATATTATCTCCTTAAAAGATACTTTGCAGGTTTAAAAAATTCTAAATTCAAAATTCTAAATTTGCTCGCACCGCGAGCCGTAGAGCGTAGCGGAACAAGTGCGAATGTGTCGCCCATCATTCTTCTCTCTTCTCTGCGAGCAACGCGAGCCCCTTGTGCCTTGTGCCTTGTGCCTTAAAATCGGGTGCGGGTGTCCCCGCCAACAATTAGCACTGAAAGTGCGGCTTCATTAGGCGACTTGTCGCCGGCTTCATTCTTCATTAGCGAAGCGACTTCATTCTGCGGTCAACGACCGCAGTTGTGCCTTGTGACTTGTTTAATACTGCCTGCTCTTGCCGTATTTTTTGACGCAACGCTTAATTTCGGCAAAGGTTTTCTCTTCCCCCTGCTCCGAGAGCATCACGAGTAGTCTCTCAAGTTCTGCCGCCGTTTCGGGGTGCATCGCACGCTTACCTTTGCCCTTTAAAAAGTAGTTGAGGGCATAGGCATCATCATACTTTTTACCGCCGTAAATTTTAGAAGCGGCTACCCTGTCGCAAAACATTTCAATTAAATAATTATACGGCATTTTAACAGGACCGTATTTCTTGGTATCCAACTGCACATCCACCCAATATTCAAAGTGATGCCGGTTTCTGCCCTTGTGGTGTAACCACGCGGCAGAATAGCCCTGCGCTTCCCTCTCCGCCTCATTCGGCGAGCGGGTGCCGAGGTAGTATTTGGCACCGGGTATAAACTCTGTCGGCGTGTATTTGGACAAATCGTGCCTTAGCCCCTGCCACCCGATACCGGCGCGAAAACAGTTCGCAATCACCTTGTGGCGGTGGCGCGTAATCGTTTTAAAATGTTTGATTGCGTGCATAACATCTTTCCCTTTAAAATAATACTTATAAAAGAATAAAGGATTTTTTGTGTAAAGTCAAATAAATTCTAATTTATGCCACCCTTGCGATGGCTAAATTAGAATTTAAGCTGTTAGCCGATAGCCGGTAGTCGGTAGCGAGAGGGTGGGACACCCACACCCGTTTGATAGATGAAAAGATGATATCTATTCTTCGCATATTTAAGCCAAATTTGGATTAAATCCAAACTAATACAATCAAGTGCGAATGTGTCGCCCAATCGCTAACCGCTAACTGCTGCCTG
>CADBJA010000269.1 GCA_902794945.1 Oscillospiraceae bacterium | reverse complement strand
AATAAATAAGAGAGCAGATATTCCACTCTGAGTTATTGCTTTAAAAATGGTGTAGATACGCACTTTCTATGCCTCCCTTGTGCAAAGGGAGGTGGGTGCAAAGCACTCGGAGGGATTGTTCTATCAATCGGGTGCGGGTGTCCCGCCCTTCACTCTTATTTCTTATTTTTTATTTCTTATTTTGCGAACGCAGTGAGCAGATAAATTAGAATTTATTGATTAAAACAGTTTCTTCTTCAACAGCGGAAAGCGCGGGTTCTCTACCCGCTCACCGCGGATAATCTTCATCGGGTTGTCATTTAATAATGTATTAATATTATTTAAGTTAACTTTCTTTTTATATTGTCGCACGGCATCTACCATACCGTTAATATCGGTATTGCGGTATTCCAAACGGTGCGCATCGGTTGCCAGGAAGGATGCTGCGCCGCTATTGACCATTTCTCGTGCCAAAACGGATTCTTTTTTGCCCAACTCCCCTGTTAACGAGCCTAAATTGCACTGAAACAGCACGCCACATTCGGCAAGGCGGTTAATAGCACTGTAATCGGACAGGGTGAAGCGGTAGCGCTCCGGATGTGCCAAAACGGGAATTAAATCTTGCGATAAAATCACGCTTGCCACTTCTTTGGCATAATTGAGCGTGGCTTCGGCAAAATCAAACTCAAACAGCAAATAGCGAGAACCGGCTAAGGTGTAGGGTTTTAAATCGGGAGAATATAAAATATCTTTTGAAGCAAAAACTTCTGCCCCGCCGTGAATGGTAAGTGGGATTTCATATTCCTTCATCAACCGATTCATATATTCTAAACGAATGGAGCGCTTTTCTTCAAACTCATCATTCGCATATAAATCCAACATATGCGGGGTGGCAATCATATCGGTCACACCGTTAGCGACCGCCATTTTGCACATCTCAAACGCCATACGGCGGCTGCGTGCGCCGTCATCCATTTCAGGTAAAATGTGACAATGCATATCGACCATAACTTCACCTCCGGTAAACAGTCAACAGTCAACAGTTAACAGTTAACAGAAAAAATTTTGGACTGTAAACTGTATACTGTATACTGTCAACTAACTTAGAATTCATCGGCAAACGCCAAACGAATTCTAAGTTTATATTATATAATTTAAAACAATATTTAGCAAGAAAATGTTACAAAATCGGCGATTTCTGATTATTTTTCGTCTTTTTGACTAAAAAGAGTGGAAAAAAGTCCCATTTTTATACTTACAACTTATTGAAAATTACCAATATTTATGATATAGTTATACTATGTTTAACTATGTTTTAAACTAATTATTTAATTTAGGAGGAAAATGTCGTGGCAGAATATGTTTTATCATTAGACCAGGGCACCACCAGTTCCCGTGCCATTATCTTCGACAAGCAAGGTAATACATTTGCCAAGGGTCAACTTGAGTATCCTCAAATTTACCCGAAGGCAGGTTGGGTTGAGCACGATCCGATGGATATTCTTTACAGCCAGTTGAATGCCGTTACACAGGTAATCAAAAGAGCAAAAAGAATTGAAGGATTTGATGCGAAAGACATTAAGGCTATCGGTATCACCAATCAGAGAGAAACCACTGTTGTGTGGGATAAAGAGACCGGTATGCCCATTCACAATGCGATTGTTTGGCAATGCCGCAGAACCGCAGACATTTGTGAAGAGTTAAAAGCAAAGGGATTAGAACCCTATGTCAGAGAACACACAGGTCTGATTATTGACGCGTACTTCTCGGGCACCAAAATCAAGTGGATTTTAGACCATGTACCGGGCTCCAGAGAGCGTGCAAAAGCAGGCAAATTGCTTTTCGGTACCGTTGAAACCTGGATTATTTGGAAGCTCACCGGCGGTAAAGCGCATGTGACCGACTATTCCAACGCATCCAGAACGATGCTCTTTGACATTGATAAGTTAGATTGGGATCCCTTCCTTTGCGAGCAACTCGATATTCCGATGGAAATGTTGCCCAAGCCCGTACCGTCCAGTATGGTTTACGGCGAGGTGGCACCGAATATCCTTGGTCTTGAAGAATTGGCAGGCGTTCCCGTTGCCGGCGCAATCGGTGACCAACCCGGTGCATTGTTCGGTCAGGGGTGCTTCCAACCCGGTATGGCGAAGAATACCTACGGCACAGGCTGTTTCCTCTTAATGAATACAGGTGAAAAGAGAGTCAATTCCAAAAACAACCTTCTCACCAACGTGGCTTGGGGTATCGGTGATAAAGTCACCTATTCTCTTGAAGGTTCCGCCTTTATTGCAGGCGCTGTGATTAAATGGCTGCAAGAGAGCCTTCACTTGGTTGATAACCCGAAGCAGTGCGATGAATTTGCCGAAACGGTGGAAGATTCCAACGGTTTGTACTTAGTACCGGCATTTACCGGTCTTGGCGCACCGTATTGGGATATGTACGCAAGAGGCGTGATGGTCGGCATCACCCGCGGTGTCACCAGAGAGCATGTGTGCCGTGCGGCGCTTGAGAGCATCTGTTTCCAAATGACGGATTTGCTTGAGGCGATGACCGATGACAGCGGTATTGAACTGCAATCTCGTACCTTAC
>CADBJA010000268.1 GCA_902794945.1 Oscillospiraceae bacterium | reverse complement strand
TTGTTGAAAAGACGGCGAAGGAGCAGGGCGTTCCCTTCAAGGCAATTCATTTAACCGATAAAGAGGCTGCGCAAAATGCGCCCACGCCGATTACTAATTATGCTCTTTTCTTTGACGGCGAATACTTAACAAATGAGCAGATGAACGATAAAAGATTTTTAAAACTGTTAGGACGGTAAAATGATTTGCAGAGGTGTGTAATGAAATTTGAAAAAGAAGTAAAAGAACGCTGGGGTAAAACCGAAGCGTATGCCGAGTTTGAAAACAAGACGAAGGACTACTCTAAGGAACGCTTTGCGGATATTAATTCAGGGCTCGAAAACATCTTTCGTGATTTTGCAGAACTGATGCAAAGCGGCGCAGAGCCAATCTCAGCCGAAGCGCAGGCGCTTGTCAAAAAGCTACAGAAATACATAACCGAAAACTATTACACCTGCAACGATGAAATTCTCAAAGGACTTGGTCAAATGTACATTGCCGATGAACGCTTCAAAAACAATATTGACAAATACGCTGACGGCACGGCGGAATTTGTTAGTGAAGTAATTAAAATGTATACAAAAAGGCAGAGGTCGAGAAAGTGAGATAAGAACCCGACCAACTAACAAATCAAAGATTTGAAGTTGGTTCCCGGAACCTTGGCGTTCGCTTCGCTCGGCTAAAAATTTGTCAATCTCTGCGCTGAGGCAAGGGATAAGAACAACCAAGGATAATGTGGTTTTGCTTATTATTTTTTAAAACTACTGCAGTAAATGCTTCGACAGGATAGAGCCTGCCTTCACCATTTACTTTGTATTTTCACAAAACTAATTAAGCAAAACTGTACGCACCTGCAAGCAATTATTTGTATGCATTTCTTTCGCTTTTTTTGGCAGGAATACGCGGTATTGCAACGAAAAAAGCGGAATAAAGGTGTGCAAAGAAATGCTTGCAGGCACATCAGCCTTGATTATTCTTATCCCTATATACCGCAAGCAGAGATTGACAAAAGCACAAAAACGCCGTGACTACGGCGTTTTTCTTAACAACTTGTAAAGGCTTAGAAATAATACAGACTCATTCAGAAGAAAAATGTAAATTCACACAAAAAGCCCTATTGTTGTTTTTCGTGGGATTTTAGCCACTTTATCGACACTCTGACCGCCGATAGGGATTTCCTATCGGCAATCATGATTACTGTTCTGCCTTGTCGGCATCTTCTTTCGTTTTATGTATTGTTCCGAAAGGATGCTCGGGCGGGGAATAAACCGAGAGAATTTTGAGCGGACGCTTACCTATATTTTTTAAATTGTGCCATGTGCCCGCCGGCACAATAACCGCATCACCCTGCCGTACAAGGCGCTGCATACCAAGCGCGTTTTTGCTCTCGCCCATCATCGTCAGCCCTGCTCCTTCTTCAATGAGCAGCAACTGGTCGGTACTTTTGTGCTGCTCTAATCCCACTTCACTGCCGGGCGCAATGCTCATAAGCGTAATTTGAAAATATTCTCCTGTCCAAAACGCTGTCCTGAAATTCCAATTCAACCTCGCCTCGCGGTGCGGGCGGAAAATGACCGCTTGCTTGCCATAATCTGTTATTGCCATAGAATGCATCTGTCTGTTCGCCATAACTGCCTCCTCTTGTTTTTAACATTCTATGCAAACAACAGCCCCGATGTTATCCTTGCTGATAGAAAAACCGCAGTAAAGCAAAAATACTTTACTGCGGTTTCATGATATTTCCACCAATATTTCCCATTCGCCATTTGTTTTACCATCTTTTCTTCGGATGAGTCCTTTTGATTGCATTTCGTTGGTATTTCTTATCGCCGTTCTTTTTGTTCTACCAATTTTTTGGGCTAATTCTTCTTGCGTGATTTTCGGATTGGTTTTTAATATATTTATTATTGCTAATTCTTTTAGAGTGACATTTTTGTCCGCAGGGGTGACATTTTTGTCACCCTTTTCGTCACTTTCAAACTCAATATGCAAGTAACGGTTCTTTAACTCGTTATGACTGCCAAGCAAAAGGTTTTCAAAAAACAATACGAGATATTTTGTTGTAGCGGTGATTCCCTTTTTCAAATTATTATAATTTGATCTTACAAGAGCGTTTCTGAAATACCATGAGTTTTGAGCAAAAATATCATTGCTGACATCAAAACCAAAGGTTTTCAGATACTTAATGATAAATACTGCGGTTGCTCTGGTGTTACCTTCACCGAAGGGATGAATTTGCCAAATATCCGAAGCAAATTTTGCAATATGTTTCACCGAAGCATCAACAGACAACCCCGAATAATCGAACTCTTTTTCTGTCTTAAAATCATAGTCAAGAGTGGCATTGATACTTTCAAAAGAGGCATAAGTCACGGTATCACCGGCAAGCACCCATTCGGGTTTAGTAATATTGTAATCCCTGATTTTTCCGGCATGGTCGAAAACACCTGCAAACAATCGCCTGTGGATTTCTTTAAATTCAGCAGGCGAAAACTGAAATGTTTTTTCTCCGAGCAGTTCTGTAATCCTGGAAGCAACAATATCTGCTTCCTCGGTATCTGCCTCAATCTGCTTGCGTTTGTCACTCTGGCGATAATAGCT
>CADBJA010000267.1 GCA_902794945.1 Oscillospiraceae bacterium | reverse complement strand
CAACCAGGTCAATACTGCCGAGCCCTCTGTAAATATCTCTTGTCCCTTGCTTTTTATTTAAATGACCTATTAATACAATGGCACAATCATAGGCTGCCGCCCAAAAGCCGAGTTGCCTTAACATTCTGCGCACACCGGTTACATTTGCCAAATCCGCATCTCCGAGATAGGCTTGAAACGGGTCGAGAATTAACAGTTTTGCGTTGAAATCCGCAATGGCTCTTCGCAACTGTTCGTTATCCATCGTTACGCTGACAAGTTCTTCATCAATAAACGCAACCTTACTGCAATCCGCTCCGGCTTTTAACAGTCGGGGTTTTATTGTATCTGCCGCACCGTCCTCGGAACACTGATAGATAACATTCATCGGCTTTTTCAGCTTTTGCCCGTCCGGTGTTTCGGCACCGTTGGAAACCTTGGAAATGATATCCAACATCAGTGTGGACTTGCCGCCTCCGGGGTCACCTTGCAGGAGTGTCACTTTTCCAAAAGGAATGTACGGATACCAAAGCCAGTCCACAGGCATTTCTTTTACGGAACTGTACAGTTTCAACTGTCCCGAACACAGCTCAAGCATCCAAAAAGCCCCCTTGATGAAAAAATGAAAATACTATCAAGATTTATTCTACAGTAAAAGAAACAGCAAAACCATAAACCACAGATTAAACTTTTCCAATCATTTAAACCACAGGTTAAATTGCTTTCTAAGATGGTAAAAACGGTAGGGGTGAAAATGATTGCCATCTTACCATCTTAGACTGAAAAAATGAGTTGATATAGCCGGGAGATAGAGTTAATATATGACACACCTTGGCAGGCAAAAAAGCGCATAAGGAGGGAGTTTTTGGATATTAACTATAAGGCAATCGGTCAAAGGATACGATATTACCGAACACAAAAGGGCTTGTCCCAGGAAGACATGGCAGAACTTGCGGATGTCAGTTTTGTTTACATCAGTCAAGTTGAACGCGCACAAAAAAGTGCAAGCCTGAAAACCATTATTTCCATTGCAAACGCATTAAGCATCAGCGTGGACTCACTGCTTGTCGATAACCTTAAGCGACCAAACAGAAACGATAATGACGAATTATTCGGCATTCTTTATGACTGCACAAAAGAAGAACACGATATACTCATCAATTCATTAGTGAGCCTGAAAGATATTTTAAGGCAATATAACATTAAATAGCCGGAGCGTGTGCCTGCCAAGGTGCCCGCTGCAAAAGAGCAAAAAAATACCCTCCGCAAGGATGCAACCTTGTGAAGGGCTTTATTCTTTATTCTACTCTAAGATTAATGATGCAGTCATGAACCAATGTGTAATAGCGGCTGTGCACCTCCTTGTTCAGGCGTTTCATCAGTTGTTGGCTGCCTATTTTCTCGCCGTTTTGGCAAGCCTTGAGAAATTCGCCGCCGAGTACATAGTCACCGACATTGCCGGTATACTCCGCATCAATGATTACAGGTTCGTCCCAACCTTCGCCGTTTGTGCTGTATGCAACGAGAACAAACAAGAATTCCTCTTCAATGATGTTTGCCGGCGGTCTGCCTTTTTGCACATTATCAAAAGTCGTCAAAAGCTCCTGAAACTTTTCATTGACAGTTTCCTTTGCTTTCTCAAAAAAAGCCATATCCATTTTACGGTTCAAAGAATGAGAATCTTCGATAACGGAAGTGTTACGATAGGTAAGATTGGCTAACAGCAAGGCCATTGCCTTATCCGTCAATGCAGCGATTGCACGATAACAACACATTTTTCTCACCGATTCCGGTATTTTCACATTTGGCGGTAAACCGATAATACTCACAAACTTGTCTTTGTCTGAAACAGTTGAAGTTTTATTGCTTTTTTCTTTAATCATTTTGAGCACTACTAATAGCAATGATATCATTATTTTTGCTTTGTTGAAGTGCAAGATTTTTTGATGTCAGTAACATACTTGCACTTGCGGTGCAAATGCTTCGCACCGACAGCGGATATTGTAATGGAGACTGAATCCAAAATCAAAGATTTTGGTTGAAAAAGAGCATATGCTCTTTTTCAAAATACCGACATATTGTCGGTATTTAGTCAGTCGACATTATAATACTCTTGAGAAAAAAGAAAGGAGTGTTATAAAATGAAACAGACTATTCACAATGAGAAAACCGGCATAGATTACACTCTTGTCGGGGAAGTGTATTTGCCCAACCTTGTGTTGCCGCATGACAATTATGAAATTGGAGTGTGGGGAGAACGGTATCGCACTTACTTGAAAACACACCGCAAGCCATTTTACACTTCCCTCAAAATGCAGTGCAAGTTGGATGAGCACTTGCGGGAGGTGGATATGCGGGCAAGTGAAATGTATGACCGCCTTGTAAAGCAGTTTGCACAACGGGAAGGTATCACCGAGTAACTAAAAGCCAGAGATATGATTGCTTGGGTGCAGGCGATGAACAACATTGGTAACAGGGTAAGGGATGTCGTGTGGAAAGATATAATGAATAACTCAACTTTCCCACATCAATAATTCAAGTTTATCCTTAAACAATGCGGGATTTGATTAATAAAAATATAAATCATTTCATTGATTTGGTTT
>CADBJA010000266.1 GCA_902794945.1 Oscillospiraceae bacterium | reverse complement strand
AAATGTGGGAATACTCTGCGTATTGGCGCATTTTCAAATTGTTAAGGTGAGTGAAAGCAGACAAAATGAACCAATACTTCGTTATCGGCACTCTCCGTATTGAGGGTGCCCCTTTGAAAGCCTGTTTTTTAATGCGGAATACGGAATGCGGGATGCGGGATGCGGAATGAAAGGTGGCAAGGCGGAGCCTTGCATTTTTAATTATGAATGTTGAATTATGGAAGGGCTCTGCCCTTGCCTGATTGTAAAGAGTTCTCGACACATATTGCGCTCATTGCTGAGAGTGCCGAAAATTAAGGGGCTGTGAAACAGCCCCTTTTTACCTTTTAATTTACTGTAATGCCAAAGCGGTCTTCTTTCAAAATCTCTGACATATCGGTTACGCTGACAGCATTGTCATAATTGACATCTAATTCATCATTTTCGCCCTCAACCACGGTGGTGCCGAGGTTTGCAATCACGGCACTGACATCCGAAATATCAATCACTTTATCGCCATTGATATCAAACACTCTGCCGGCAGTGCTCTTATAAGCATCGGTTGTAGAGTAAGCAATGGTGCTGTAAACTTCCGGCTCATAATCCGTTTTAATATTAATTAAAGGTCTCATACCGTAAAACGGGGCAAAGATTAACTCCTGCTCATAGGAACGAAAATGCCATTTTTCACCCTCATTTTGGGGGTCATAACTGCTCATGCCGCGAAAACATAAGGCTTGTGAGTAAACGCCGTCCGCTTTATAAATTAAGCCGTCATCCGCCGTAATCGGGTTTTCGGAATAATCAGGGCGCAAGGTCAGTGCATAATCGCTGACCGGTGCGGCAACAGAGCCGTTTTCCGCCATGACGGCAAGTAACTTTCTAAAATGCAATTGCCTTAACGGGTCAATTAATGAAATATTGTAATTTCTGTTTAGTGTGTCATATTTTAATGTGCCAATATCTTTTTTATAGATAAAACTTTGCTGTGCGGCATTAAACACATCATTAAACAGCGTATTATTGAGCCACTGTTTTTGCTGTAATACATTTGCGGCGCTTAAACTTACCGTATAAGTTAACAAATCATAATCATTATAGCACAATGCCTTTAAATCACCGGTATAAATATCACCGTTGAAGTAGTTGTCGCCATCCGGCAATACCTGATAATAGAGTTCATTAAAACGCTCAGATTGGTTAACATTCTCTTTAATATCTTCATTAACAAGGTAACTTCTGAAATCAATTACATTTAAGCATACGGCCTGTGCATAGCCTGCACGGTAGTGCGGGTAAACCACTTTCCAATACAGCGGCTCAAATTTGAAATAGTATGTGCCGGTTTTAGCACCTGCCTGCACATTATCCGCATCGCCGATGATATTGCGCGGTCTTGCTTCATTCATCACCACTTTGCGGTACTTCACGCCCTGCCACTCAAAATCGCCGTAAGAAATATCGGCAGGTGCTCCAAGCGGGTTATGAATATCTTTAAAGCCGTAGTTTTTTAAACTCACTTGCACCGAGGCGAGTTCGGCTAACAAAGCCTTATCTTTCACTTCACTCTGCGGGTAAGAACCAAACGCAAAAATATCTCCCGCAAACATTTCACCGATACTTATTTTCAGGCTGCCCGTAAAGTAGTTACCGTCTTTAATCGGTCCGCGACAAACCGGGCAGGTATAGTAGAAAGTAGCAGGCTGTGTATCGGTTCTCGGCGTGCGTAGAACATCGGGAGATATTATTTTTTGAGGTTCTCCGTGCGGTAAAGCCGTACCCTGTTTTTCCCAAGTCCAGGCATCTGCACCTTTATCTTTTAACTGCGGGTCATGGTCTGCGCGGATGCCGCAGCGTGAGCAATATAAATAGTAACGCTCATTTTTAGTACAGGCGGCTTTGGAATACATCTGTTTTTCACTGTGAATATAATTGTGACCGAGTGCAGGCGCAGTTTGTTCAAAAACATAGTAAGAACAGTTAATGCAATGGTGTTCAATACCGCCTGCTCTTAAGCAAGTGGGTTCTACATACACATCTCGCGCAATGATATGCTCTTTGCTGCCAAGTTTATAGTGCGTGAACTCGCCTTTGCAATCCAAACAAGAGTAGGCGCCTTCAATATAATGGCAGTCGGAATAATCTACAGCCACAAGGTAGATATTTTCGGAACCGCAAAATTCGCACACTTTTTTCTGTGCGGCAGCGCTTGAAATAATAAATAATGAACTGATAGCCAATAGTATCATACAGCCGATACCGAGTTTTAGATATTTTTTCATAAACTTTGCCTCCTTTCATTTTCAACTTCATTATATTATATAGTTTAACAAAATCAATAGAAGTGGTAAAAACACTAAAATAGGGCGGGAAAATAGTGAAAAATAATTCACAATTCACAATGCATAATGCATAGGTAGGGGCGGATACCATCCGCCCGAAAGAAGAAAGAAGAATGAAGAAAGAAGAATGAAGGGCGGGGCACCCGCTCCCGTTCCGCTACGCTCTAATTATGTAGGGGAGGGTCTCTGTGCCCTCCCGAAATTTCTTTCACCTGTTATAAACGGCGGCGTGTCGAGGTCGCCATGCCCTACAAGTTTAAAACCGCAATT
>CADBJA010000265.1 GCA_902794945.1 Oscillospiraceae bacterium | reverse complement strand
TTGTTCCGCTACGCTCCACTGCGAAGGCTTGCCAAAACATTGTACCATATCTTTACAAAGAAATTTCCTTTTTTGGTTCAAATGTATTTACAACGCAGAAAATTTCACTTTTTTGTTTTAAGTTTTCTGTGTCATAAAATAAATAATTATAACGCCCCCGGTTACCGTAAATATCTTTTTGTCACTTTTTCACAGTATTTTTTACTTGCTTTTTTGTAATCTTTGTGAATGAGAGTATTGTCAAAAGATAAGCAGATGTATTATAATCTTTATTAGACTATATAGAGATAATTTTGGGGGATTTATGGAAAAGATTTTAGTACTTGATTTTGGCGGTCAGTATAACCAGCTTATCGCAAGGCGTGTGAGAGATAACCATGTCTTTGCCGAAATATTGCCGTATACCACACCGCTTGAACAAATCAAAAATGCCAACTACAAGGGTATTATTTTTACCGGCGGACCAAACTCGGTTTTTGACCCGGCTTCACCGCATTATACCAAAGAGATATTGGATATCGGTGTGCCGATTTTGGGCATTTGCTACGGTTGCCAGCTCACGGCGTGGATGGCAGGGGGCGAGGTCAAAACCGCACCTTCGAGCGAATACGGTAAAATCACCTTTAAACATATGGGTGAGTCCGTTTTGTTTCAGGATGTGCCGGAACTGAGCGATGTGTGGATGAGCCATACCGATTATATTGCCACCCCGCCGACAGGGTATGAAATTATCGGTAAAACACTTGATTGCCCTGTGGCAGCAATGCAAAATAAAGAGAAAAAGATTTACGCCGTGCAGTTTCACCCGGAAGTAACACACTCCGCATTCGGTGCGCAAATGCTCGCAAATTTCCTCTATCACATTTGCGGGTGTAAAGGCGAGTGGGTGATGGATAGTTTTATTGAAACCAAAGTTGCCGAACTGCGCGAAACCATTGGCGATAAACAGGTTATCTTAGGGCTTTCCGGCGGCGTGGATTCTTCGGTCGCGGCAGGGCTGCTCTCAAGAGCCGTCGGCAAGCAACTCACTTGTGTGTTTGTTGATACCGGGCTGATGCGCAAAAACGAGGGCGATGAGGTTGAGAAAACCTTTACCACGCTGTTTGATATGAACTTTGTGCGTGTGAACTGCGGTGAGCATTTTATGCAGGCGTTAAAAGGCGTGAGCGATCCCGAAGCAAAGCGCCATATCATCGGCACCGAATTTTTTAAGGTGTTTTGGGATGAAATTCGTGCCCACGCCACAAAAGGCTACTTCGCACAAGGCACCATTTACCCCGATTGTATTGAATCCGGCAAGGGCGATGCCGATGTTATCAAAACCCACCATAACCGTGTAAAAACACCGGAGGATGTGGAGTTTTTGGGTATTTTGGAGCCGCTTTGCGATTTGTTTAAAGATGAAGTGCGCGCCGTGGGTGAAAAACTCGGTATTCCCAAAGAACTCGTGTGGCGCCAACCATTCCCGGGACCGGGGCTCGGTGTGCGCATTATCGGTGAAATTACTGCCGAAAAGGTGAAAATTTTGCAAGATGCCGACTATGTACTGCGTGATGAAATGGCGAAGAACGGCTATGAAAAAGAACTCGCACAGTTTTTCTGCGTGCTGCCCGGTGTGAGCACCGTCGGTGTGATGGGCGACCACAGAACCTATGACCACCTAATTGCGATTAGAGCCGTCACCACCGATGATTTTATGACAGCGGACTGGGCAAAAATCCCTTACGATATTTTGGCACAGGTTTCCAACCGCATCACCAACGAGTGCGCCCACATCAACCGCGTGGTGTATGACATTACAACCAAGCCGCCCGCAACGGTGGAGTGGGAATAATATCCAGATTTCAAAAAATGGCTTAAACAGGTGGTTTGCGAGGATAAAATTCATCCCGTGACGCTAAAATGACGCTGTTTTTCTAAAAAGGACAATCCCCAATCATTTAACGAAAGTTAGATGATTGGGGATTTTTTATTCTATAGATTGTTTAATTATGTTTTTGATTTGATTCGATAACTTTTGGCTTTCGTTCATCATATTGTGAATGTTCTGGCAATTATTCCAATGTTTATTCCACAATTCATTTCCGACTGTTTTTTCGAAATCAATTTTTCTTGGTTTGAACTCTTTTTCAAAGTTTTCGAGTAATTCAATTCTTTTTTCTAAATCAGGAATTTTTCTAGAATAAGGAGATTTTTTAGCTGAACTTAACATCCATTTTTTCCAAGGTTTATTTCCTTTGCTTTCGTTACACTTTCCACAAGCTGGCACAAGATTGTTGATTTCAGAAATATATCCAGTAGGCTTTTTATTGAGAACCAATGGGTTAAAGTGATCCCATTCAGTGCAAGCATCTCCACAATAAGCGCATACAACATGGTTTACATCTATTTCAAGCGCATCTAATACTCTTTTTATTTCTTCTTCTGTTGGTTCAATTGTAGGAATAATGCCACTAACAAACGCATTTGTAACACTAGATGTTCTTTGCTTAATTGTGACAGATGTAGGCATTCTAAAAACTTCTTTATACATGAACAGTTTTTCTCCTATTTTTCTTTTTCTGCTTTTCTCTTCTCACGAAGTTTTTTGAGTTCCTCGTGTGTTTCCTCTATGTAATTGGGGACGGTCCTTTTTTACATTTGCGGGTACG
>CADBJA010000264.1 GCA_902794945.1 Oscillospiraceae bacterium | reverse complement strand
TATGCAACATTTAGTGGATGAATAATATAAGGTTCACCAGAACGTCTAACTTGTCCATCATGCATTTTTGAAGCATAATCATTGATTAACTCTCTGAATTCATCCACCTTATCACGCCGCACCGATAACCCTGCTGCCAACATATGACCGCCAAACTGTTCTAAGGAATCACAACAGGCGCTCAACGCTTCAAATATGGAAAAACCTTTAATGCTGCGGCAAGAGCCCTTTAAAACATCGGCGCCCGTATCGGCTATAATGATACAGGGTTTGCCGAATTTTTCACAAATTTTTGAAGCCACAATGCCGGAAATACCGCTATTCCACCCGGTACAACACAGCACAAGTACCCTATCGTGTATATAGGTATCATCAGATAACAACTCACACGCATCTTCAAACATTTTATTTTCAATTTTAATGCGCTCGCTATTATATTCATTTATCTCTTCCGCCAGCCGAATTGCCGTATCGGCATCTTCGGTGATAAGCAGTTCAACGGCTTTAGAGGCAGAGCCGATTCTTCCCGCCGCGTTAATGCGCGGTGAAATAACAAAGGCTATATCCCCTTCCGTAAGTTGTTTATTACCCGCACCGGCAACTCCCTTTAAAGCGGCTATACCGAGACGCTTGGTATCATTAATTTGCAGCAAACCTTTTTTGATTAAATGTCTGTTTTCACCTAATACGGGTACAATATCGGCAACGGTACCGATACATACAAGGTCGGCATATTCTTCTAATATTTCATCTTCACTGCCGGCTAAAGCGCAAACGAGTTTAAAGGCAACGCCGACACCTGCCCAATCTTCATATTCACACTCACTGTCGGTTCTGTGCGGGTTAACAACAGCCACCGCATCCGGCAATATGCCGCCCTGCATATGGTGGTCAGTGACCACAACATCCATACCGAGGTCATTGGCAAGCGCCACCTCATCAAACGCACTGATACCGTTATCAACCGTAATAATTAAATCTATATGCTGCTCTTTAAATCTTTTTACCGCTTCTTTATTTAAGCCGTAGCCTTCTTTCATACGGTCCGGCACATGGTAAATCACGGAAGCGCCGACACTTTTTAAATAAGAATACAATAAAGCGGTAGAAGTAACACCATCGGCATCAAAATCACCGAATATAGCGATTTTTTCACCGTTGTCAATTGCAAAACCGATACGCTCGACGGCAAGATCCATATCCGGCAATGTAAACGGGTCAACGGATACAAAATCATCACTAAAAAAGGATTCTATGTTATCTTCATCGGTAATCCCGCGGGAAGAAAGCAAAATGGCAGTAATGGCATCAATATCATACTGTTCCATCAATTCTTTTGCTAATGCTTTGTCATTTTTTGAAACATTCCATTTTTTATATGCCAACCGTGTTACCTCCTTTCTATTATTTTCTTAACATTAAAAATCAAATAAACTTACCTGATTGCTATCGGGCAAATCGCCTAATGCACCAAAAGCATCTAACGCTGTAATCACTGCACTTGATACACCGCTTTTAGTAGCGAAATCTTCTTTTGAAATAAAATCATCATCACCTTGCTCGAGCACGGCATCATAGATGGCTTTTGCAGCGTTTACACCAACACCGTCAAGCGCAGAGAACGGCAGTCTTAATTTGTTGCCTTCAATGCGATATACACGCCAATCGGATTTTTTTAAATCGACCGGTAAAAATTCAAACCCGCGGGCAAACATCTCTACCACAATTTTCAAAACATCTAATTGGTTTTTATCTTTATCGCTGGCATCTTTGCCTTTTGCCATAATGGCTGCCATTTTATTTTTTACTGCTTGTATGCCGTTTGCGGCACTGAGAGCATCAATATCTTCCCCTCTTACAGTGAAAAAAGCACTGTAAAAATGAATAGGATAATAAATTTTATACCATGCAATACGAAGCGCGGCAATGACATAAGCGGCAGCGTGCGCTTTCGGGAACATATATTTAATTTTATAACATGAATCAATATACCACTGTTCCACACCGATGGTTTTCATAGCCTGCTCAAACGGCGGCAACATTTTGGGTGCTTTGCCCTTTCTGGTATATTCCATAATATTAAAGCAGTCCTTTTTGGAAAGCGGCGATTTGTTACCGGTTTTCTGCTCATAGTTTTCGGCTACGTGAATTAAGTGCGTCATAATATCATCACGGCAACCGATAACATCGGAAATGGTACAAATCTTATTATTAATTAAATCTTGCGCATTACCAAGCCACACATCGGTACCGTGAGAAAGACCTGAAATTTGCAGTAAATCCGCAAAAGTTTTCGGTTTTGCATCAGTTAACATACCGATAACAAAGGGTGTACCCATTTCGGGAATACCGAGCGTACCGGTTGGGCAACCGATATCTTCTTCCGTAACGCCTAAAGGTGCGGTAGACACGATTAACTCATAGATTTTCGGGTCGGATAAATCGGCATCCATCACCGGAACACCGGTAGAATCTTCTAAAAACTTATAAATGGTCGGATTATCGTGACCGAGTTCATCTAATTTTAAGAGCGTATCATGTAATGAATTTTTAAAGTCAAAATGGGTTGTGTAGGTTCCCTTCTTTTCATCATTTGAGGGGTACTGAATGGGTGTGAAATCTTCTACCGTGTATTCACTCGGCACCACAACCATTCCGCCCGGGTGCT
>CADBJA010000263.1 GCA_902794945.1 Oscillospiraceae bacterium | reverse complement strand
TTCTTCTTTCTTCTTTGCAAGGCATTGCCTTGCCTGTCATTTCGAGCCTGTCGAGAAATCTTTATAACGGTGCGATGTGGGAATCGCACCCTACATTTCGTAAAAAACAAGGAAGAAAACGCCGAATGAATTTCTTTCACACACAACAAAGAAAGAAAGAAAGAAACAGGGAGCGTTCAGAGACCCTCCCCTACATAATTAGAGCGTAGCGGAACGGGTGCGGGTGCCCCGCCCGCAACATTCGCGTAACGAATACATCATATGCCGCAGGCATACTTCATAGTGAAACTACTTCATTTGCGCATAGCGCAAACTTCATTCGCGAAAGTGTTATCTTTCGCGCTGCCCCGCCCACCACTCTTCTCTATTCACTATTCTCTCTTCACTACGAGTGCAGAGAGTTTACTACCCCTCCGTCACGCATACGCGTGCCACCTCCCCTCACAAGTGGAGGCATTAAAAGGTTTGTAGATTACTACCCCTCAGTCGCCTTTGGCGACAGCTCCCCTCACAATGGGAGCCGTTAAAAGGTTAAGGATATTATTATGGCACAACAGATTTTTGCAACAAAAGGTAATTTAATAGCGTATAAAAAAAGCCTGGAGCTTGCAAAGCTGGGCTTTGATTTGCTGGATAGAAAACGGCATATTTTGGTCAGAGAAATGATGCTTCTTATTGATGAAGCAAAATCCATTCAGGATAAAATTGGCACGGTTTACCAAAACGCCTATCAAGCGCTCAAACTTGCCAATATGACTTTAGGCAGTGAAACCAACAATGCCATTGTAGTCGATACGGACAATTCCATTGAAATCGACTATCGCTCGGTGATGGGCGTAGAAATACCGATTGTCACAATTTCGCAACAGCAACCGCAGCCGAATTACCTAATCGGCGATTCCAATTCACTTTTAGATATTGCCTATAAAGATTTTCACGAGGTAAAAATCCTCACTGCTCAACTTGCACAAATCGAAAGCAGTGTGTACCGTCTGGCAACGGCTATCAGCAAAACACAAAAGCGCTCCAATGCTTTGAAGAACATTGTTATTCCGCGCTATGAAAGTATTGTCAAATTCATTACCGAAAATCTGGAAGAAAAAGAAAGAGAAGATTTCTCTCGATTAAAGGTAATTAAAAGCCAAAAAGAAAAGAAAAATATGTGATTTTGTCGTATTTTATCCGATAAATTAGTGTATTCAATCCGTTTTTTACACAACATTCTCTGTTTTTGCATTGTCAAAACAGAGAATTTTTTTTATGTTTTTCGTTATTATTTACAAATTTAAATATAATATATTACAAAATATTTACTTTATATAATATAAGTGATAAAATTTAAGAGATAAAAAATCTTTTTGGAGGAAAAATCATGAAAAGAAACTTTGTGAAAGTTCTTTCAATCGTTCTCGCAATCATGATGGTGCTGACCTGTGCACCGTTATCTTTTGCGGCTAACGCCACTATCAGCGGTAATTCTTCTGCTGATTATGAGATCGAAAAACCCTCTTTTGTCACCCTTTCCGATACCCATGTGTATACGGAAGAATTGGTCGGCAAAGGCGGCGAAGGAACCGACTATTACAACGATGTTGTGAAGTACAACAAACTTCTCGGCGAAACTTTCCCGATTTTAAACGCAACACTCGAAGCCATTGAGCAGCGTGTACAAAATGCGGGTCTTCGCTATGTGTTCTTAACCGGTGACTTAACGGCAAACGGTGAAGAAAAGAACCACGAGATGTTAGGTAATCTTCTTCGTTCATTCCAAAAGAAGATGAGAACCATTGACCCGAAATTCCATATCTATGTCATTCCGGGCAATCACGACATCAACAAGTACGACGGCGCGTATTACGATGCTAACGGTAAACAGGTCACCGCGGCAAGCTGCGCCACCCTTGAGCAGGCAAATCAAATTGCAACCAATGCAGCCGAATTTGCTTACTACTACAGAGACCTCGGCTACGGTGAGGCAGATGTAGATTACTTTAAAGAATCGAGCTTAAACAATGCACCTTCCGCAACCGACGGTAAAGACTTCTACACCTTTGAAGATTCCAGCGGTGCGCTCTCTTATGCAGTAGACCTTGAAGATTCCAACGGTCAAAAAATGCGTTTGGTCGCGATGGACTGTAATATGTATTCCGACGATGTGAATGATGAAACTAAGACCATCGGCGGCGAAGAAGTGCAGGATGCCAACACAGGCGGCTACATGACAGATGAACAACTCGATTGGGTTTGTGACGAAAGTAGAGCGGCTGTCAATAACGACCAAGTGGTAATCGGTTTGAATCACTTTGCATTCGCTCCCCACTTTGCCGTACAACCCGCTGCATTAAAGCTTTTCATCATCAACGACTGGCAGAGAATTTCCTCTACCGTTGCCGATGCCGGTATGCACTATGTATTCACCGGTCACCAGCACGCACCCGATGTTTCCTGCTACACCAGCCCAAATGGCGAAACCATTTATGATGTTGAAACCGGTTCCCTTGTGAACTATTCCAATACATACCGTGAAAATGCATTTGAATTAAATGGCGACGGCTCTATTGATTTTGATACCGTATGCCGCGATTGCGATACCTACGCACAGGTTGACCTTTCCCGCTGCTGGTATGAATATGATGATGCCGGTGACCCTGGGTATGGTAAAGGGTTCCCC
>CADBJA010000262.1 GCA_902794945.1 Oscillospiraceae bacterium | reverse complement strand
TAAATTAGAATTTATGCGAGCAATGCTCGTCCCTACTTGTGCCTTGTGCCTTATGCATTGTGCCTTGTTTTATCATAGTCAACGACTATGATAAAACCAACGCTTGCGTAATACTTTGGGTATATTTATTGATATATTTAACCTGTGCCTCTAAGCCGATATACCATGAGAATACCAATATAATCAGCACCGGCACGGTGATAAACAGCGATAAGAAGGCATATTTTGAATCCAGCAGCGCTTGAAAGCCGACACCTATCATAATCGCCATCGCATATACAAATAAGCGCTTCATAAAATCCAAAATGGCGTTCACTGCCGCTTTGCGCCTGCCTTTTTTAATGATTTTCATTTTGGTGGTCACGAGATTGCGGTTGAGCATAATCGCCATCACAAATGCAAAGCAAAGGAATAATAGGAACCACAGCCCGATTTGTTTGAATGTGATACCGCCGCCCCAAAAGTGCAAATAAATGCTCATCGGAATAAAGAAAACCACACACGCAATGAGTACCACAATATCTTTTGAAAGCAGTATGTATTTGCGCGGCACGGGCGAGAGCAATGTTACCCACGCACTGTAAGAGTCGCCTGCAAACGGGCGCGATAAAATGTTGGAATAAATCTGTATAATTACACCGACATAACACAACGCAATAAATTCGTGGTCCAGGTAGGCGGGCAAATCCATTTTGGCTTGGTATTTGGTCATAAACCAGGCGATGACCACCCAAATGGCAATGCTGATGATTAAGCCGATATTGGAGTGCAACATCACGCGGTAATCTTTCATAATCAACTGCTTTAAGGCGCCGCCGGGCAGGGCATTGATGATTTTAACCACAATGTTGCTGGTCGAAACCGAGGCGGAATCGTGCACAAATCGTTCTAACCACTTGCGGGGAATTTTGACAATGAGCGCATAGGCACCGATGCTGATTGCAAGCGCAATAAGCCCCATATACCAGTGGGAGTGTAACGGGTTAAATGACCAGTAAATAATGGTATAGTATTTGCCTAAAAAGAACGGCAAAACGCCCATCGCAACGGCAATCACGGTGAGTATTTTATTCATTAAATTGCCTTTGCCGGCTTTTTCTTTCCATAACTGCACATCTTCAAAAACCACCAAGTACGCGGCTATCATCGTGATAATGCCGATAATATGTAGCGGGTCTTTAAAAAAGCGGGTGTAAGAGATAACAATACTTGCAATAAAAAAGGCGGTTGCCACAAGCGATGAGGGGTTAATGAACCGCCGCACCGTTCTTAAAAACAGCACTTCACTCGCACTCACGGGGAACTGTGCCATAGAGGTGTAATCGGTAATCTCCTTTTCGCCGGAAACGAGCAGGGCAATCACTTCAAAAAACACGGCAAAGTGAATGTACCAACCGATGCCGTAGCCTTTTATAACATGAAAATACAGCAGAAAAAACGGCACCAAAACGGGGATTAAATTTAATACCCAGTTAATAAGCAACCCGCCGACCCCGTGGTCTCTGAGAGGCGCGCGAAACGACTCGGTAATGCCGATATCGACAACGGCTTTAATCTTCCGCTTCATCTTCATCCTCCTCGAGTGATTCTTCATGGGCAAGGTTTAAGGAATTGACAAGAGCGAAAAACTCATCTTCAAGCGAACCGTCAAGCGCATTAATGGTGCTTTCCTTCACGATTTCGCCCTTGTTCATCAAAATGAATTTTTTGCAGATATTTTGCACGGTATCCAGCACATGGCTCGACATAATGACAGAGCCGCCCCCGGCTAAATATTCATTCAAAATTTCTTTCATTCTGTGTTGTGAAATCGGGTCTACACTCTCAAACGGTTCATCGAGCACCAGCAAATCCGGCTGATGTAGAATTGCCGCGGCAAACGCCGTTTTCTTTTTCATACCGGTAGAGAGTTTTTTGATGCTCTTTTTCTTCCACTCCGTCATTTCAAGGCTCTCAAAGAGTTTGTTCATACGGTTCGCGGTTTCGGTAGAATCTATCCCGTACATCGCGGCGAGGAATTTTAGTAATTCTTCGGGAGAAAACATTTCATATGTGGCAAGTTCGCTCGGCATATAGCCGATTTTGCGGCGCACATCGGCGTGAAAACCCTCTACGCCGCTGCCGTCCACCAACACTTCGCCGCTGTCGGCGGCAAGAATGCCGACCATCGTGTTCATCAGCGTGGTTTTGCCGGCACCGTTCGGACCGATTAAGCCGATAAAATCGCCTTGTTCTATCGTGAACGATACATCGTTTAACGCTTTAAACTTGCCGTAAGAATGAGAAAGGTGTTTTACTTCAATCATCTGTTTTCTCCAAAATAAATAATAAACTTATTAAAATTATACTATGTAAAAAAAACCATTTCAAGAATTAAAAACATTTTATGCAAGTTTAACAGGAATGAGGAAATGCCTTTAGGCATTTCGACAAATAGGGATTGGGAGATGTCTTACGGCCTCTCCCAATCCCTATTTAATGAATAATGAATGATGAATAATGAATAATTAAGGTCGACACATTCGCACTTGATTGTATTTGCTTGATTTTAATCCAAGATTGGCTTAAATATGCGCATAATAGATATTATCGTTTCATCTATCAAACGGGTGAGGGTGTCCCTCCCTCAATTATTCATCATTCATTATTCACTATTCATTACAAATAGGAATTTGTGAGGCAAACAGCCTC
>CADBJA010000261.1 GCA_902794945.1 Oscillospiraceae bacterium | reverse complement strand
TAAGAGAGAAGAGAGAATAGTTGTGGGCGGGGCAGCAGTCAAAGACCGCTGAATGAAGTTTGCGCAGTGCGCAAATGAAGTAGCTTCGCTATGAAGTATTGGCTTCGCCAATATGGCGGATGAGGCACTCACACTCGTTCCGCTTCGCTCTAATTATTAATCGGAGTTCGCGTTAGCGAACAAATCTTGGTAGATTTAACGGTCTATAATTTACCAATTAGTAGCCTCCCTCTGAGGAGGGTGACTCCCCGCAGTGCAGGCAATGGCGTCAACTCAAGAAAGAAACAAAGAAGTTATTTACTTCTTTGTCATCTTGAGCTTGTCGAAAGATCTTTTATTTATCAGAATTTTGGTATATCAAAAGATTCTTCACTTCGTTCAGAATGACTTACATTTTTAAAAATTTCCTTGAGTTGACGACATTGGCAGTGCAGGGTGATTCCCCACTGCGTGGGGAAATGTCGCCACAGGCGACAAAAGGGGCGGGCGCCAGCAAGGCGATATCACGAAGTGACAGAGGGTACGGGCTTCGGTTAGGAGGGGGACCGCGTAAGCGGTGGAGGGATTGTCAAATTTAGGGGAGATGTCGGCTACGCCGACAGAGGGGTAGATCATCTACAATCAAGAGCGAATGTGTCGCCCGATAATTCCGAATTCCACACTCCGAATTTCGAATTGCTGTTCTTTTGAACAGCCCTGCAAATTCCTATTTGTCAATTTAAATAATGTATGTTAGAATAGATTGTATCGAAAAAGCAGGAGCAATGTAATGAAAAAGAAACACCCTTTAACTCAAAAAGCACGCAGGATGATGATATTGTTTTCCGTTATCATCATCCTGTTAACCTGTATCGGTGTGAGCATCAGTTACTATTATCAAGCCAAAAGCAGTTACAAGGCTTTCGGCTTTGGCTACACGCGCACCGTTGCCGAAATGTTGGATGGGGATAAAATAGAAAACTATCTTACCACCAAAACGAAGGATGATTATTACAATGCGGTTGAAAAGAAACTGAAAAACATTCAATCCGATAACCGTGCCGGTGCAGATGAAAAAAGAGACGAAGCGATGATTGATTACTTTTATGTGGTCGCAAAAACCGATAACGGTATGATGTATATCTGGAACACAAATGAAAGTGAAGATTATCAATTCGGCGATGTCAAAGAATTTGCTGAGGCAGATAAATATGTTTTTGAAAAAGAGTTTAAAGAAAACCCGGAAGAAGAACTGATGTTCTCCCGTACGGCAACGCAAGAGTATTATGTCAGTGCACATTCTCCGATTTTTAATACAGATGGCAAAGTTGTCGCCCTTGTCGGCGCGCAAATGCAGGTGCAAGGCGTGAGCAAATTGGTTACACAGTACATTCCCATGGTGGTGGCAATATTGCTTGTGATTATTGCCGCAGGCGCGGCGGTGATGTTTATGAGTTTGCGCAAACTGATTATTAAACCCATTTCACGCTTAAATGAAGCGGCAAAGCAAATGGTTAGCTTCATCGCGCGCGGAGAGCGACACCCGGTAGAAATTCATTCGGAAGATGAGATTGAAGAACTTGCCGATTCTTTTAACACCATGAGTGATGAAATGATAGCGTATATCGAACAGTTGGCGGCAGCGAGTGAAGAAAAGCAAAAAATGATTGCGGAGTTAAATGTTGCCAACACCATTCAAACGGGCGCACTGCCGCAAGTGATAGAGGCTTTTCGCGAAAACCCGGCGTTTTCGATTGATGCGAGTATGACACCGGCAAGGGATGTAGGCGGCGATTTTTACGATTTCTTCTTTATCGATGAAAATCATTTGGCGCTGGTGATGGCGGATGTTTCCGGCAAAGGGATTCCCGCGGCGCTGTTTATGATGAATACAAAAGTATTAATTAATGACAGGGCGCTCATGGGCGGCACACCGGCAGAGATTTTGCAGGGTGTGAATCAGCGCCTGTGCGCGCAGAATGAAGCGGATATGTTTGTAACGGTGTGGCTCGGCATTTTAGATTTGTCTACCGGCATCATCACTGCTGCCAATGCGGGGCACGATAACCCGGCAGTTTACCGCAAAGGCGGTAATTTCGGCATTTTGGAAAACAAGCGCGGTTTCGTATTGGGCGGTATGGAGAGCGCAAAGTATAAAGATTTTGAAATCCGCTTGCAACCCGGCGACAAACTCTTTTTGTATACCGACGGCGTACCCGAAGCGACAAGGGAAGATAAAAAAATGTTTGGGGAAGACGGGATGCTCGCCACTTTAAATGCGCATAAAGCCGATGCGCCCGGGCAACTGTTGCAGGCGGTTAAAGATGACATTGCCCGCTTTATGGGCGATAGCCCGCAGTTTGATGATTTAACCATGCTTTGTGTGGAATACCGATAAAATCGGCAAAAAACAGGGAGGATTGGAAATTCCAATCCTCCCTGTTTGGTTATCTTTTAACAAAGTCGGAAAACCTCCGATTTTACCGGAGGAGAGTTGCTTTATCAAACTCAAGCCGGCGAGCAAGTCGCAAGTCAAAATACGCTGATTTTTTACTTTGTGCTCATGCCGCACGGGCACTTACTTTCCTATGCGACAGAGAAAGTAAGCAAAGGGTCGCTTAGAACCCTTTCGATTGGGTAAGGGTAGAAAGGTTTGAACCACAACAGGTTTTCACCGCCTCTTTTTCTCAAATACTGTGTTAAAATGCCTCGC
>CADBJA010000260.1 GCA_902794945.1 Oscillospiraceae bacterium | reverse complement strand
CGTGAAAGTTTCTTTCACGCTAAACCCCCGAAACTTTCCGAAGCACACAGAATTTTCAAACGCTTTGCTGTTGAAAATTTGTTCTGCGTGCTTCTACTCATCATCTGTTTGCAAAGAAAACAAATATTTGCAACTTCTGTTGCGTTTTAGATTTTTCTTTGATTTCACGGTTTTAGGAAAAGAGCCTTTTGCTTGACAAAACAAAATATATTTGGTAAAATTCAATTGAACTAAATAGAATTTAATTTAGGAGGTGCGCTATGACCATTTATGATTTTACGATGAAAGACAATAAGGGTAACGACATACCCCTATCCGACTACAAAGGCAAGGTGCTGTTAATTGTGAACACTGCCACCCACTGCGGTTTCACCCCGCAGTATAACGGATTGGAAAAGTTATATGAAGATTACAATGAACAGGGCTTTGAAATTCTAATTTAGCGCGCTATGCGCGCTAAATAGTCAACAGTCAACAGTTAACAGAATACAGTTATTGGCAAAAAATCAAATTGCGAGCAAAAATACTTTAACTTTGCCTTTTTTGCAGTTTTCATCATTAGAAAAGATTTAATCTGTAAACTGTTAACTGTTAACTGTCAACTAAATTCTAATTTACGCCACCCTTGCGGCGGCTAAATTAGAATTTAAGCAGTCAGCAGTCAGCGGTTAGCAGTCAGCGAGTGGGCGACACATTCGCACTTGATTGTATTAGTTTGGATTAAATCCGAATTTGGCTCAAATATGCGCAAAACGGATATAATCTATTCAAGAAATAGAGCGAAGCGGAACGGGTGAGGGTGCCCCTCCCTCTCGCTACCGGCTACCGGCTATCAGCTAACAGCTTAAATTCTTGTTTAGCGGGCTACGCCCGCTAAACAAGAATTTAAAATTGAAAGGAAACACCATGGAAAGAAGCAAAAAAATCATTAAAACCAGCATTATCGGCATAGTAGTCAACGTACTCTTAGTGCTGTTTAAAATGGGCGTGGGGCTCATAGCAAACTCCATTTCCATTATTTTGGATGCCGTAAACAATTTATCGGATGCCCTCTCCTCCGTCATCACCATTGTGGGTACCAAACTTTCGGGCAAGCGCCCCGACAAGAAACACCCCTACGGTTACGGCAGAATTGAATACCTCACTTCGGTGCTTATTGCAGTGATTGTATTGGCAGCGGGTGTGAGCGCTGCGAAAGAATCCATCACCAATATTATTCACCCGAGTGAAAGTACCTTCAGTGTGGTCTCACTCATCATTATTGCGGTGGCGATTATAGCAAAACTTGCCATCGGCATCTATGTCAAAAAAGTGGGTAAAGAAATCAATTCCGGCTCGCTGATTGCCTCGGGTTCCGATGCGTTGTTTGATTCGATTTTATCGACCGCCACACTCATCAGCGCTATTCTCTCATACATTTGGCATATCAATATTGAAGGTTGGCTCGGTGCCGTGATTTCGGTCTTTATTATTAAAGCCGGTATTGAGATGTTGCTTGAAACCCTGCACTCCATTATCGGTGAGCGGGCAGATGCCGAGCAGACACAGGCGTTACGCAAAGCAATTTTGGCGCATAAAGAAGTGCTCGGTGTGTATGATATTACCCTGCACAATTACGGTCCCAATCAGTTTATGGGTACGGCGCATATTGAACTGGATGATAACACCACCGCTAAGCAAATTCACCTGCTCACAAGAGGACTTGCTGCCGAGATATTTGAAAAGTTTGGCATTATTCTAACCCTCGGTATATACGCCTCAAACAACTCAACGGAAGTTTCTGCCGCGATTAAAAACGATGTGGTTAAAACCGTGGGTGAGTACCCCGAAATACTCCAAATGCACGGGCTGTATGTGGATGAAAGCACCAAGTGTGTGATGTTTGATTTGATTGTGGATTTTGATGCCGATGCGCTCAACATTCAATCTGAAGTGCGCGAAAAAGTGCAGGCGCTCTACCCCGACTATCGCTTTGACATTGTGCTCGATTCCGACTATTCCGATTAAGTGAGGTATTGCTATGGAAAACTATGATGCATTAAAACTTGAAAACCAACTGTGCTTTCCGCTCTATGCGGCGGCAAGAGAAATTATTAAACAGTATAACGCGCCGCTCGCACCGCTTGATTTAACCTATACGCAGTATATTACAATGATGGTGCTGTGGGAGCATGAAACCATCAATTCCAAAGAACTCGGCAAAAAACTGTTTTTGGATTCCGGCACCCTCACACCGGTGCTGAAAAGTTTAGAGAAAAAGGGATTCATTACCCGCGCGCGTTCAAAAGAGGATGAAAGGCTTATTATCTGTGCTCTCACGCCGGCTGGCAAAGCCCTCAAAAAAGAGGCGCTTGCCGTGCCCGCACAGGTGGCACAGTGCGTACATTTAGCGCCGGAAGAGGCAAAAACGCTGTATGAACTGTTGTATAAAATTCTTGTTTAGCGGTGCTAAACAAGAATTTAACGAGGTCTTACGACCTCGAAGAGAAGAGAGAAAAGAGAAGAGAGAAGAGTGGTGGGCGACACATTCGCACTTGATTTTACCGAACAAGGCAAAGCCTTGTGAACGCCAAGGTTTTGCCATAGGCAGGTTCTTATATTAGTTTGGATTAAATCTTAAATCTGGCTTAATTATGCGCAAAACAGATATAATCTATCCAAAAAATAGAGCGAAGCGGAACGGGTGCGGGTGCCCCGCCCTTCACTTAGCCGA
>CADBJA010000259.1 GCA_902794945.1 Oscillospiraceae bacterium | reverse complement strand
CCGTTCGGAATGAACAATCCTAAACCGTTATTCGGAATTTATAAAGCACAGATTTATTCCATTTCTCCCATTAGCGGTAATAAACATATTAAGATTTCTTTGTCAAAAAACAATCAGTCTTTCAGTGTTATTTATTTTGGTTACTCCACCACTTCCGTACCGTTTCAAAGAGGTGATATTGTCGATTTAGCCATCAGTATTGAAAAAAATGATTATTACGGTAAACCGACCCTATCACTTTTCTTAAAAAGTATTCGCCACAGCGGTTTTAACGATGATAATATTTTGGGCGGCAAACGGGTATATGAAAACTTTATGCGTGGTGAAACCAACCGTGCCGAGTTGGCATCTATTATCACAAACCGCGATAATATAGCGCAAATCTATCGTTTTATCAGAGCGCGAAACGGTTGGAAATTCTCGATGGAAGAATTATATATGAATTTAAAACCGGTGATTATGAGTTATTGCCAAATGCGCATTTCACTTGAGATTATGATTGACCTTGGTATTGTGATTTACGATACAGACAGGGGCAGAATTGATTTGCCGATTCAACCGATGAAAGTGAATATACCGGATTCGGCTATATACAAAAAAATAAACGAGTTAAGCGAAAATCTATAGGGGTGATTTTTGTGAAAAAAAAATACGGATACGGATTTGATGAATTAATGGAACAAATAGAAGAAAATCCGTCTTACGATAAAGAGTTAATTTTACAAGCGTTTTCACTGGCGGAAAAACAACACGCCGGTCAAACGCGTTTTTCAGGTGAGCCGTACATCATTCACCCGATAGAAGTGGCTAAAATTTTGGTGCAACTCGGTTTGGATTCTCAAAGTGTGGTTGCCGCACTGTTGCACGATGTGATTGAAGATACCGACGTTACAGCAGAAGACATCCAAAAGCAATTCGGTAAAGATGTTGCTTTTTTGGTAGAGGGTGTTACCAAACTCGGTAAGGTTGACATCAAAAGCAAGGTGGAACAACAAGCTGAAAATATCCGTAAAATGCTCTTAGCTATGGCGGAAGATGTGCGTGTTATCATCATAAAACTTGCCGACAGATTGCATAATATGCGCACGCTTGATTTTATGTATGAACATAAACGCCGTGAAAAAGCACTTGAAACCCTTGAAATCTATGCACCGATTGCGCACCGTCTCGGTATTCGCCCGCTCAAAGAAGAGTTGGAAGATTTAGCCATTCGGCATTTAGACCCGGTCGGTTATGAAGAAATCAAAACCCGACTCTCGCAAAACAGTGTTGTTAGCGTTGATTTAATTCCTTCCATCATCAAAAAAATCAGCGAACGACTTAAAGAAACGGTCGAAAACCCGCACATAGACGGCAGAATTAAATCCGTTACCGGTATTTACAGAAAAATGTATATGCAAAATCGTTCGTTTGATGAGATTTATGATATATATGCCGTGCGCATTATTGTTGATACGGTAAATGATTGTTATAACTGTTTGGGTGTTATTCATGATATGTTTCGCCCGATTCCCGGCAGATTTAAAGATTATATCGCCACACCGAAACCGAATATGTATCAATCCCTGCATTCCACCGTCATCGGTAAAGAAGGCATTCCGTTTGAAGTGCAAATCAGAACTTGGGAAATGCATCGCACAGCCGAATACGGTATTGCCGCGCACTGGAAATATAAATCCGGTATTAAAGGGAAAGATGATAAGTTTGATGAAAAAATTGCGTGGATTCATCAAATGGTCGATAAACAAACCGAACAAACGGAAGGGGAAACCCCCGAAGAATTTTTATATACAGTCAAGAATGACCTTGAATTTGAGGAGGTATTTGTGTTCACACCGCAAGGTGATGTGAAAACCTTGCCCAAAAACGCAACCGTGATTGATTTTGCGTATGCCATTCACTCACAAGTCGGTCACAAAATGACAGGTGCCAAAGTAAACGGCAGGCTGGTACCGCTTGACTATAAACTGCATACCGGTGAAATTTGCGAAATTATCACTACAAGACAAGAAGAAAAGGGTCCCAGCAGAGACTGGTTAAATATCGTGCGCACGAGCGAAGCGAGAAACAAGATTCGTTCGTGGTTTAAAAAAGAAAAACGGGAAGAAAACATTGTTGCCGGCAAAACGGAACTGGAAAAAGAGTTTAAGCGCAATTACATTCGCCTGAGTGATGATAAATATGATGAATTCATTCAAAAATTAGTCATTCGGCAAAAATGCAATACTATCGATGAGTTGTATGCTAAAATCGGGTACGGCGGCATTTCGGTTTCCCGTATTATGCCTTCGATTAAAGATTTATATAAGCAATTTATAAAAGATAATTCCGAGGCGTTGCCGCCCAAACCCTTTATGCCGCAACCCACCCGTCATTCTCTATCAAATAAAGACGGGATTATTGTTGAGGGGTTTGATGATTGTCAAATTAAACTTTCAAAATGTTGTAATCCGTTACCGGGTGACAGAATTATCGGTTTTATCACAAGAGGACACGGTGTGTCCATTCATAAAAGAGATTGTATCAATGTGCCTGCGGATATTGCCGAAAGTGCTGAGCCCGGCAGGTGGTTAAATGCGTATTGGGATAGTGATGTTAAATTTGATTTAAATACCACTTTATGCGTCTTTTGTATTGACAGAGAAAATCTGCTTGCCGATGTGATGAGTGCATGCTATGAAATCAAAATCGGGATTACCAATATTGAAGCGAAGGTATTAA
>CADBJA010000258.1 GCA_902794945.1 Oscillospiraceae bacterium | reverse complement strand
TATCTATTATGCGCATATTTAAACCGATTTTGGATTAAATCTAAACTAATACATTCAAGTGCGAATGTGTCGCCCTTAATTATTCACTATTCATCATTCATTATTCATTAAATAGGGATTGGGAGAGGTCGCAAGACCTCGACAAATTCCTATTTGTTGAAGGAGTATTATGAACAGACATTTAAAATCAATTGAACTTGACAAGATATTAGAAATGTTGGCGGCGGAATGCCAGTGTGAAGAGAGCCTTACCCGTGCGGCGGGGTTGCGTCCGAGTGCCAATAAAGAGTATGTACATATTTTACTCAAACAAACGGAGGATGCGTACGAACTGATTGCGAGATTCGGCGGTCCTTCTTTTCGCGGCATTAATGATGTTAACCCCTTCCTTTCGCGTGCTACGGCAGGCGGGGCGTTAAATATGCGTGAGTTGTTAAGAACCGCGCAAATGCTTCGCGGTGTGCGTTTGCTGCGTGAATGGCGTTCGCACTGTGAGGGCATTAAAACGAGCCTCGATAAATATTTTGAAGGGTTATATGCCAATCACTATTTGGAAGATAGAATTTTTGCATGCATATTATCCGAAGATGAAATGGCGGATAATGCCTCACCGGAACTTGCATCCATTCGCCGCAAAATGCGAGAGGCATCCGCAAAAATCCGCGGCAATTTAGACCATATGATTCACTCCGGCGCTTACTCTAAATATTTGCAGGACAGTGTGGTCACTTTTAGAGGCGGCAGGTTTGTGGTGCCGGTCAAGAGCGAATATCGCTCCGAAGTGCCCGGTATGGTGCACGATACTTCCTCCACCGGGGCAACGCTGTTTATTGAGCCTGCAAGCGTGGTGAATTTAAATAACGATATTAAAGTGCTTGAGGGCAAAGAGCGTGATGAAATAGAGCGTATTTTAATGGAACTGTCTGCCGAAACGGCGGCGTTTGCCGCACATATGCGCACTTCGTTTAAAAATGCGCTGGAATTAGATATTATTTTTGCCAAAGCGCAACTCGCTTTTAAAATGCGTGCCTCTATGCCGCTTGTCAATGACAGCGGCGAGATTGATATTCATAAAGCACGCCACCCGCTCATTGAAAAAGAAAAGGTGGTGCCGATTGATGTAACACTCGGCAAAAATTTTACCACCCTTGTTATCACCGGACCCAACACCGGCGGTAAAACCGTTTCTATTAAGACGGTGGGGTTATTCTGTGCGATGGCAATGTGCGGTTTAATGTTGCCGTGTGCCGATGAGAGCAAAGTGAGCGTATTTGAGCATATTTTGGTCGATATCGGCGATGAACAGTCGATTGAACAATCCCTTTCCACCTTCTCGGGGCATATGACCAATATTATTGAGATTATGCGTGAGGCGGACGATAAGAGCCTTATCTTGATTGATGAACTCGGTGCCGGTACAGACCCGGTTGAAGGTGCTGCGCTGGCACAGGCAATTTTGGAGAACCTGCGTATGAAAGGCGCTAAAATTGCCGCCACCACCCACTATGCCGAAATTAAGCAGTATGCGCTTGATACCGTAGGGGTAGAAAACGCCAGTTGTGAGTTTGATGTCAATTCTCTTAAACCTACATACAAATTGGTATTGGGGTTGCCGGGCAGGAGTAATGCCTTTGCCATCTCCAAGCGCCTCGGCATGGATGAAGCGGTGATTGAAAGCGCACAAAGCCTTGTCAGCCAAGACAACCGTCGGTTTGAAAATGTAGTTGAAAAGGTCGAGAAGACAAGACTCGAATATGAATCCAAAACCAAAGAGGCGACACTGTTATCCGAACAGGCAAAGCGTGATTCCGAACAGGCGAAAAAACTGCGTGATGAAGTCAAAAGTTTGCGTGATAAAGAACTCGAAAAAGCCAAAACCGAAGCGCGCCGCATTACCGAGCGCGCCAAGCGTGAATCGCAGGCACTTCTTGATGAACTCAATCGCCTAAAAAAAGAAGAACACACCGCGAGTGAGCGTGCGCGCATTGCCAAGCAAAAAATCAATAAGAGTATTGACACGTTAGAAAATATCTCTGCAGATGAATTGGTGATGATAGATGAAGAGTATAAAGATTACAAATTGCCCCGTGATGTTAAAGTCGGCGACAATGTGTTTTCCAAAAGTTTTCATCAGCGTGGCACGGTGGTCAGTGCCAAAAATGCACAGGGTATGGTAGAAGTGCAAATGGGCTTTTTAAAATCCCGTATCAAGCAGGATGACTTGGTATTGGTAGAAAAGAACGCACCCGCTAAACCGAAAACCCGTCGGGCAAAACCGGCAAATACCTCACGCTTTGAGCAAAAGGTTTCTTCCGCTGTGAATAATCGCTGCGATTTAAGAGGTAAAACGGCAGAAGAAGCACTCGATGAACTCGATTTGTTTGTAGACCGTGCGATTATGGACGGACTTGCGGAAGCAACCATCATTCACGGCAAGGGTACCGGTGTGCTGCGCAGTACCGTGCAACAGTATTTAAGAAAAAATAAGCGTGTTAAATCCTTCCGCCTCGGCGTTTACGGCGAAGGGGAAGACGGTGTGACGATAGTAGAATTTAAATAAGCGGTTGGAAGGGGTGCCTTCCAACCGCTTATTAACAAATAGGAATTTGCAGAGCAAATTCCTATTTGTAATGAATAGTGAATAACTCAACTTTCCCACACGAAAAGTATTAAAAAAACCTTGATATATCAAGGAAAATTAACATAAAAATACAGACAACAGCCTCAAA
>CADBJA010000257.1 GCA_902794945.1 Oscillospiraceae bacterium | reverse complement strand
CCGAAACATTTTGGGCAAAACCCATTTCGTGCGTGACCACTATCATGGTGGTATCACTGTTTTTTAAGCCTTTAATGACCTTTAACACCTCGCCCGTCAGTTCCGGATCAAGCGCCGAAGTCGGTTCATCAAAACACAAAATATCCGGGTTCATCGCAAGTGCTCTTGCAATGGCAACCCTCTGCTGTTGCCCGCCGGAGAGTTCGCAGGGGTAATTATCTGCCTTATCGCTCAAGCCCACGCGCTCTAAGAGAGCATCGGTGCGCGCCTCAATTTGCTCTTTTCTCTCGGTACCCATCAGTTTGGGGGCGAGCATAATATTCTCTTTCGCCGTATATTGCGGAAACAGGTTAAACTGTTGAAACACCAGCCCGAAGTGCAACCGTTTTTTGCGCAGTTCTTTTTCACGCAGGCGTTGATTCTCGGCACCGTCAAAAATCACATCCCCGTTTACAATGATTTGCCCTTGCTCCGCAAATTCGAGGGAATTTAAGCACCGCAGGAGGGTGGTTTTGCCGCCGCCGGAAGTGCCGATAATGCTTAACACTTCGCCTTTTTCAAGCGTAAAATCAATGCCCTTTAATACCTTGGTAGAGCCGAAAGATTTATTTAAATTTTTCACTTCTAAAATAGACATCTCTCACCCCTCCTTAACTTTTAAAGTAATCCAATTTCTTGCCGAGGAAACTGAAAAGCAATGTTAACAAGCCGGAGAACACAAGATAGAATACGGCAGTGTAGAATAACGGCCAAATAATACCGTCGGTCTTAATATAATCCTGCGCCACAAAAATAATTTCATAAACGGCGATAATTCTGGCAAGTGACGTATCTTTGACAAGGGTGATAATTTCATTGCTCATCGGCGCCAAAATTCTTTTGATTACCTGCAACAGCACCACTTTAAAAAAGATTTGTGCCTTGGTCATACCGAGCACCTGCCCCGCTTCATACTGCCCTTGCGAAATGGACTCGATGCCGCCCTTATAAATCACGGCAAAATAGCACGCATAGTTTATCACAAACGCAATGAGCACCGCGTTAAAACGCTCTAAAAGTTCACCGCCCCAAATTAAGCCGGGGCCGTAATAGACCACAATGAGTTGTAACATCAGCGGTGTGCCGCGAATGACCCACACCACAAAATTGACCACCCATTTGAGCGGTTTAAATTTACTCATTAAGCCAAACGAAATAATTAAGCCGAGCGGAATGGCAAAAAGCAGTGTCATCCCGAACAGCTTTAAGGTCATTAAAAACCCGTTGACAAACAAATTTTCCGTGACGGAAAGAAGTGTTGCTCCCATTTTCTTCTCCTGTGAATAACATACAATGGCAGGTCGGGCAAGCCCGACCTACCGGTATGTTCAATAATATTTATCGGTATTTCCCTATTGTATCTTAATCTGCCAAAGCGATTTCATACTTCTCGGCAAGTTTTGCGAGCGTACCGTCAGCCTTCATCTCATCAATATACTTGTTGAGGGTGTCGGTCAAGTCGGAACCCTGGCGGCAACCGATGCCGTATTTCTCGTTTGTTAAAGAGATAGCCTTTGCAAGGTCTGCATAAGAGGTGCCCTCACCGGTCATGGTATCTGCCATTGTGCTGTCAATAATGCAAGCATCTACAGAACCTGCTTTTACCTCAAGCAACGCGTTGGTTTGGTTTTGCACGGCGGTGGTCTTTAAGCCGTTATCGGTAGCGGCTGTTTCACCGGCAGAACCTTTCTCTACCGCGAAAGTGAGGTCTTTTAAATCTTCTACCGCCTTAATGGAAGCCGCCTTATCTGCCGCAATCACTACGACCTGCTCATTTTTTGCATAAGCCTTGGTGCAGTTGGTGTTTTTGGTCACTTCATCGGTAATGGTCATACCGTTCCAAATACAGTCGATAGATTTGGTTTTGAGTTCCAGGAACTTATTATCCCAATCTATCTCCACAAACTCAACTTTTACGCCGAGTTTTTCGGCAACGGCGGTAGCAAACTCGGCATCAAAACCGGTCCATTCGCCTTTGTCATCTTTAAAATCCATCGGTGCGTAGTCTGTGATGCCGACAACGAGTTTGCCGTTTTCTTTGATGTAGGCAAGGTCGGAATCTGCTGCAGCGGCAGTTTCAGTCGCCTGTGTTGTGGTGTCACCTTTTTTGGCGCCGCATGCTGCAAAGGCAACAAGCATTAAGGCTGCCAGTAAAATCGCAAGTATCTTTTTCATAATCCTTCTCCTTTTCTTTACCGCCGTGGCGGTTTCCTTTTCTGAATGTGGTACTATTATACTTTATCGTGCTAAAGTTGTAAAGTGATAAAGTGCATTTTATATAAATTTTGTGAAATTTTGCTTATTATAGGGGTGTTTCGGCGCTTGTTTTTATGCCTATTCACAAAAAAACGGCAAAGATATTGCCGTTTTTTTTAATTTAGCGCACTAAGTGCGCTAAATAAATAAAAAATAAGAAATAAAAAATAAAAGTTGAGGGCGGGACACCCGCACCCGTTTCGCTTCGCTCTAATAAATAAGAGAAAAAGTATTTTACTTTGATTTGTTGCTTCGAAAATGGCGTAGATACGCACTTTTTGAGCCTCCCTTGTGTAAAGGGAGGTGGGTGCGAAGCACTCGGAGGGATTGTTATACAAATCGGGTGAGGGTGTCCCTCCCACAATTATTCATTTAGCCGAGCATAACGGTAGTTATGCGAACGCCAAGGTTCTGACACTTTGTGGCAGGTTCTTATTCA